>JBMFMY010000316.1:0-503 GCA_049970435.1 Candidatus Methanomethylicaceae archaeon | reverse complement strand
TTATAACCACGTCGGGTTCCGCCTTAATAACAGCCTCGAAGTTGACGGGGCTGTTGGGCCCTCCCTGGCCTACGACTGGGAGGGCCGTGAGGTTTTTAGCCCACAACACGTAGCCGTAGTCTCTTCCTTGAGGTGGCCTTCTCTCTTTATCCTCTATCCCCGCCAATTTATCCGTCGCGTTGAGGTATACGACTAGGCGAAGCGCCCCCGGGCCTATGGCCACCACCCTTCTGACTGGTAGCTTAATCTGCACCTCCCTCCCCAAGACGTCTCTTATGGTTATGTACTGGGGCGGTGTGGCTGTGGTCTGCGGAGACGTCGAGCTCTGGACGGGCGTCGTCTGCTGGGTCGTGGCTGTGGAGGGGGTTGGCGTCGTTTGTCGAGTTGTGGCTGGAGATGGGGGTGGTGTGGTCTGTTGAGCTGGAGATGGAGATGTCGCCGTCTGTTGGGTTGTGGTTGGTTGTGGTGTGGGGCTTGGTGGCGCTTGGTTGCTTAATAGGTAT
>JBMFMY010000315.1:0-507 GCA_049970435.1 Candidatus Methanomethylicaceae archaeon | reverse complement strand
ATTGAAAGTGATTTCGAGGGGGTGATAAGATGGGTGATGAAGTGAGAATCTCACAAAGAGAATTGAAAGTTTGCACCTTTTCTTTAGACATGGTTGCAAAAAAGGAGAATCTCACAAAGAGAATTGAAAGTTTCACTTCACCTCTCCCTGCTCCGTGCCCGTATAACGAATCTCACAAAGAGAATTGAAAGCTCCGTAAAGCAGACCAGCCTGATAACTGCTTCCTGTCGTGGAATCTCACAAAGAGAATTGAAAGATGGCGGAGGTGGAGGCACTTCGGCGGGCGGTACAGGAGGAATCTCACAAAGAGAATTGAAAGCTATCACATCCACGCCTTCTAATTTTCTGATATCAGCGAATCTCACAAAGAGAATTGAAAGAGTCTTCTCCTGCGTATTTTTCGAGAAGCTCATGCAAATGGCCTCCACAATAGCGGGAAACCTGACGCCTCTAGGAGCAGCATTGAATATAATAATACTTGAATATCTTGAGTCTCGAATGAATACA
>JBMFMY010000314.1:0-521 GCA_049970435.1 Candidatus Methanomethylicaceae archaeon | reverse complement strand
GTTTCCGCTGAAGGTCGCCGCCTGCCTCCAGCCGTCAGCCCAAACGGTTGCGAGGCACCTCACGCCCAAGTCTATGTAGAGGGGCTTATTGCCTCCCTTAAGCGGAGGCCCCTCAACCTTAACGGTCATAAAGCCCCTCCACACCCCATCCACTTCATCGTAGATTATTTCGAGTTTGGCCTGCTTGCCGCGCCACTTTAGTTCGCCCTTATACTTCAGATTAAGCCCTTTTGGAAGGTGTAGGCGTTTGTCATCAATCCTGTAGCAGTCGTTTCTAACGATTATTCTAAGCTCCCTTTTGCCGTTCTTCTTCCAGTACCTTGGCATTGAAACCCTTGATATGTGTTTTGGGCGTTTTTCTGGGTTTTTAGTATGTGAAGGCTGCTATGTTGTTTGCCAGTTCAGGCCTACCTATCTTGTGAGCTACTATTGCCACTGCGAGGATGCATGAATAACATATGGCTACGTGCATTCTTATTTTTGCTACGCCTCTCCATTTAGGCTTCTCCATAGACAACTCC
>JBMFMY010000313.1:0-521 GCA_049970435.1 Candidatus Methanomethylicaceae archaeon | reverse complement strand
CTTATATCAGCATAATCTGCACCAGCCTCCTCAGCCTTTTTTTAAAACATATTCTAAATCTGGCTCCAAAAACTCACCATCACTTTTCCAGCTACCAGATAATGGAACAGATAAAATATTTAATTTTTTTCCATAACTTTAAAACAATTTAAATGCAATAATATAAGGAGATCGAACTAAAGCCATAAATCATACCTTTCTCCAACCAGACTCTTACCTTAGAAGCAGGAATCTCCCGACTTTAGTCGTGGAGAATGTCAATGGGATAGTGCTCGGCCACAATAGGGGAAACAGTCCTCTTAGCAATATCTACCATATCAGCATAGCTTATACACCAAGAATAGAAAGACACAAATTTGATGGAAACTAAGGTATAGCTATAATATTAAAAGCTTCTAAAGCAAGGTCTTCTATTTAAAAGTATAAAATTCTCCTCCAAACATCTGAAGGCTATGCCCTACTGTAGAATGTGCGGTTCTGGAACTGTTGTAGTATATATTCCATACGCTAAACTTTACCTT
>JBMFMY010000312.1:0-523 GCA_049970435.1 Candidatus Methanomethylicaceae archaeon | reverse complement strand
GTTTGTTCTATGGGGTGATTATTTGAGTCGAGATCAAGCACTAGGCGCGCTACTTGTCATAGTAGGTGTTCTTGGGATAATCGTATACGGCTGGCTTGTCTTCTTCACTGGCTGGTGGGCTGTCGTGATCCAGATAACCGCATTTGTAGCAGTAGCTGCTATCCTCGCTATCCTTGCTTGGATAGGCTATACCCTTGCCACCACACCCCCACCTAAGCCAGTGGAGGAGATAGAGAAGGAGATCGAAAAGGAGTCAGAGGTTGCCAAATCCGAGGAAGCGCCAGCTCAGGATAAAAAGGAGCAGTAATGCTCTACCAAAGCAATCTTTTTTGTCAACTTTTTAGACAAATTCCTTATTCTTTTAGGCCAATTATTTTATTTTTGATTTTGGCAAAACGCCAGCCCGCAAACTTATGACGTTCCAAACCCTAAACATTGTTTTGGTGAGGTCCTCTCCACGGCTAAAGCCGGGAGGTTCTTGCTTCTATAGTGTTCATTGGTCTGTTTTTCATTGCCCTTTTAG
>JBMFMY010000311.1:0-529 GCA_049970435.1 Candidatus Methanomethylicaceae archaeon | reverse complement strand
AAAGCTTCTCCGGCATCAAGATTATCAAAACATACTAGTCAATAAACTTAACGCTAGCTAGAAGCAGTTTTGTAGCCCCCATATACGCCTCCTACCCAAGATTAGTCTATGGATGGGCGCCTATGTACAAGCCTATTCAAAGCCCTGGTGAAGCCCTCAACCTGCCTATAATGCATGGAGAAGAGGTAGCGGATAACGCGCGCGTAGGCTTTCTTGTCGAGTTTCCATGTAAAAAGATCAGCCTACCAGAACTGATCATAGACTCAGGCACCATGGATAAATACTGAATAATCCTAGAACCAAAAAGAGGATATCAAATTAACAGGAGCAGCGTTGCTGCTCCAAAATAACTTCCCAAAAAGCGTAGAATCGATCGGTCAATGCACGCGCCTTTCCTTGTGGTGAACGGCTAGTAACCCAACATTTTGAGAAGGTTTTCATGATTTATTAGACTGTCAACTTTGAAATTGTTTTTTGAGAGGAAATTCTTTAAGTCTTCGTCCATTGTGAGGAGTTGCATGCTGTTCAC
>JBMFMY010000310.1:0-529 GCA_049970435.1 Candidatus Methanomethylicaceae archaeon | reverse complement strand
AGCGAGGGAACCTATGAGTATTTCATGCCCGATCTCTGTGGTCTCTCGAGTCGCTGATATCCACTTTCTTCATGGTTCCGAACATACTTCTTTCTTTTGCGAAATATTCAATTAAAATTTTCTTTAAGAGCTTTGTACACATCTTCCTTTAGGAGGACTGTGGTTTTCTTAACCATAAACATTTATGAAAGGAAGCTTTAACCTTACGCATAGGCATACAAGTGAGCTACCTACGGCTGTAAGCCTGTGGGCTCCTGCTTCAATTATGAGGCTTGCGGGAACTTGGATAAGCTCCCGTAGTCATCCCACCGCTAAAGCATGTGGGATTTCCCGCTCACAAAGGTTAAAGCGTATTCCTCCACCTGCACGCGCGCTTAGAGAAACTAGACG
The DNA here is from genome assembly GCA_049970435.1 of Candidatus Methanomethylicaceae archaeon. Taxonomy (GTDB): domain Archaea; phylum Thermoproteota; class Methanomethylicia; order Methanomethylicales; family Methanomethylicaceae; genus JBMFMY01. Next base: position 139 of record JBMFMY010000310.1, on the reverse strand, counting down.
GATGAATTATAATTAAAAGCGCCCCAAACATTATTAACACCATACCTCCGAATGTAATAGCATCAGCAATATAGAGCGCAACTAAATCCGATCCAGGAATCTTATCTAATGCGTATATGCCCAATAAATAAATTAGTAC
>JBMFMY010000309.1:0-531 GCA_049970435.1 Candidatus Methanomethylicaceae archaeon | reverse complement strand
CTCCAGGATTTCCTCGTAGATGGCATCGGGATCCTCCTTGCTTCTTATGAGCAGTCCATCCTTTTCAGGGATTACCACTATTTCACCCCCTTCTTTGATTCCATACGCTTCCCTCAAGACCTTTGGAATTATTACCTGTCCTTTTGGACCGACCTTCAACTTAATGGTCATTAGACCCCCAACTAACTAGAGGTTGGAGTTATTTAAACCTTGGGGTATAACGAAATCTAACTAAAAGTTAAACTGAGACAATCAGGTTCTGAGCTATGTACTTTTAGACTTAAGTAGTTCTCGAATTTATAGCCTTATCAACTTCCAAATATATTTTAACAAAACAGTTTCAAACGTCTCCATCAGTAATTGTCTGCGGAGCAGGAAAGCAGTGAACTACCCCCAGCTTTCGCAGGGAGCTTCCTGCTTCGGCGACAGGACTTGCCCAGCGACCATAGCATGTCCCTGTTTCTCCAGGTATTTCGTCACCTTCGATTATATGTTTGCCTCTCATCTCCTCACGGAAGGGCTTCTCGGCAA
>JBMFMY010000308.1:0-543 GCA_049970435.1 Candidatus Methanomethylicaceae archaeon | reverse complement strand
CCTGTTTCAAGCCCTTATAGGTATTCTTGCAACAGCGTATCCCATGTAAACCACGCAGTTAGCCTTGGTGTTTCAAGCCCTTATAGGTATTCTTGCAACGTCCTACAACTTGACAGCCATACGTTTGAGGGCTAAGTTTCAAGCCCTTATAGGTATTCTTGCAACAAGAAAAATACCTCCACGACCTTTCAACAAGAAGTTGTTTCAAGCCCTTATAGGTATTCTTGCAACCAGTCTTTACCTCAACCGCCACGAAACATCACCCCAGTTTCAAGCCCTTATAGGTATTCTTGCAACCTTTCAACATTCTCTGAGGGCTTTTAGCCGGAGGAATGTTTCAAGCCCTTATAGGTATTCTTGCAACGGGGAAAAATTGTTGTCCTCTGCCCCAATTGTCACGCGTTTCAAGCCCTTATAGGTATTCTTGCAACCTGCTTATAAGCGGGTTAGTTTTGCAGTTTTTCCTCCTGTTTCAAGCCCTTATAGGTATTCTTGCAACAGCGTATCCCATGTAAACCACGCAGTTAGCCTTGGTGTTTCAAG
>JBMFMY010000307.1:0-544 GCA_049970435.1 Candidatus Methanomethylicaceae archaeon | reverse complement strand
GTGATGGAAGACCTGAACGGGATACGTAAGAACTTCAAAAAGTCAAAAAGGCTAAACAAAAGATTCCACTCGCTTCCCTTCAGAAGGCTTCAAACCATAATAGAATATAAGGCTCTCCTCAAAGGAATAAAGGTCGAATACTTAAACAAAGATGAGACGAAGAACACCTCTAAAACTTGCCACAGATGTGGGCATGTTGCCCGACGGGTGAAAGGGAGAACCTATAAATGCGCTAAATGTGGGATGGAGTATAACCGAGACCTAAACGCATGTGTCAACATAGCCCGTGCGTTAATGAGACGCACGGGATGGAGGAGCTGTGAGCCCCTCGAACCAGCAAATGAGGAGTTAGGCGTAAAGCCCACTCTAAACGCTGGAAGCCCGCAGACTTCAGCCGTGGGTAGCTCACAAAACCGTCTAAATTTTTAACAAGTATAGGCCCTTCCAAATGGGGTTAACGATGAGTCTTGTTCCAGAAGCGCTTGTTGAAGCGTTGAAGAAGCATAAATATCACATTGTTGGTAGGCACTCGGCTGTCAAAAGG
>JBMFMY010000306.1:0-548 GCA_049970435.1 Candidatus Methanomethylicaceae archaeon | reverse complement strand
GACTCAAACCTACTCTCATTAGACGGATTTTCTCCGGAAACAGGCTGGGTCAGGATAGACACTAAACCACTCTCTACCGTCCACATCTCATCCTTCGAGAAGAGGAGATCCTTACAGAAAAAGAGCAAATCGAAGAAGGTTAGGATGAAACTACAAAAGTATTCTAAGCGTGAAAAGAATAGGGCGAGGAAGCATCAGATAGAAATCTCCAGAGTTATGAAGGCTTTGGCTAAGGTAAACGGTTTCGAAGTATTGAAGAAAGAGAGGATGTATACAAGGGGTAAGAAGTGGAATAGGTCGCTTGCTCGAAGCGATTGGCGCTCAATAAGAAGGTTGGTTGAGGGCTGCGTTGAACTACAACCAGCATACACATCTAAAACCTGCTCCAGATGTGGGTGGATAAACAAAGACCTGAATGGAAGCAAGTTTAGATGTGAGAGATGCGGTTTAACGGTAAATAGGCAGCTCAACGCAGCCATAAACCTCTACCTGAAGATGGAGGGAGTTCCCCATCAGATAGATTGGTGGGATAAGCATATCCTACCAAC
>JBMFMY010000305.1:0-551 GCA_049970435.1 Candidatus Methanomethylicaceae archaeon | reverse complement strand
AGCGAGTGACCCTGCATAGGCTTCTATGCCAAACCACACTATTCCAGCCACCCCCCTCAATATCACCGGTACCTTCGCCCCAACAAATCCAAAGGAGGGCCTCACCTGCACGGCGTAAGGTATGGCATACTTGACCCCCACCACTCCGTTTAAGTACATGACGATAACACATGCTAAGTTTCCTATCAGAGCACCTACAAGTGCCTGCCAAATGTCAAGCCCGAGGGTGTATCCGATGGGACCCAAGAAGAACATGGGGATGCATGTGTTCATGCTGAACATCATGAAGGTGAAAGTGAGTGCATTGTACTTTCGTTCTGAAGTGGGCACGGGTAAGAGGTCGGGATTTTCATTGTAGCCTTGTGGAGTAATAGTTTTTTCCTCTGGCATAAAAAATCGTCTTTAATTAATAATGGTAGAGAAATATAAAAGCTTTTCTAAATAATATCGAAACGGGAAGAAGGACTAAAACAGAGAAGACTCTCAAGCAATAAAGAATTAAGCCAAAAAGCAGATAGTATATAATTTATTGCAATGATGTTTTGAATCAC
>JBMFMY010000304.1:0-555 GCA_049970435.1 Candidatus Methanomethylicaceae archaeon | reverse complement strand
GTATAGCTAAATTCTTCGCAGTGCATGAAGAGCATCCTCAAATCAGGTAGCCCCCTGGTTAAAATATAGTCTCTTTAAGGAACGATGTACTCGCTTGGGTGTTATGCACTTATAATGGTTTACCGCTTTCATGAAATCACCGTTGGAGCCAGGGTGAGGATTTGAACCCCAGTGTAGCGGGTCTGCAGCCCGCCGCCTAACCACTCGGCCACCCTGGCATTTAAATATGACATCGTCATATTTAAATCTTTTTCTCCTGATCATTTCTTTCCGTCCAATTCTGCCCACATTTTCAAACATTAAACGATGTAAATAGCACATAAGTGTGGAATAGATTTGCTTGGGGACCACAATGCTTCACTCATAAGAAAGCGCGCCCCCCACCAGCGGCTGGTAGGGGATTGAGACTTACTTTTCAGTCAAGGTCCCAAGGATAAGGAGTATCTCTACGACGGGGGGCGCTCTCACGGCCTTGAGGACGGGCTCTATAATGGATCCCGCTTTGCCTTCCCTCTTCAACGGCGAGAGTAGTCCAGGAGGGGGTTGTGGAAGACC
>JBMFMY010000303.1:0-557 GCA_049970435.1 Candidatus Methanomethylicaceae archaeon | reverse complement strand
AATTTCTACAGTAGTTGACGATTTCCTCGGCATACGATATCAGCCTCTCCGCCTCGTTACGGCTTTGACACTCCCACGGCAAAAGCACGTGGGATTCTTGCTTCTATGGCGTTCATTGGTCTGTTGTTCATTGCCCTTTTAGGCTCCCACCTCATCCCATTCCACCTTAGAAGCAAGGGGTGTGCCACCACCCGAAAGCCTCTGCCCCAGGCTTCTGGAAAACAGCCTTTAAAGCCTTTTCGGCAGCCTGCTGGCTTAAGAAGCATGCCCATTCAAAGTATCCTCCATTCATTTCAAATTTCGCGTTTTGAAGATCCCTTTCAGCCTGCCTGATCCAGTCCCTGCTTCTTTCAACCATAATTCTCCGAAATCTCTATGTTTTGCTCTTTGAAAAAGCTTATGGTTACAATACATTTTCTCCAAATCTAACGAATGCTTGATTTGATGACTTGCTTACTGCTGCTTTTAGGCATAACGTGTCGTTCACGGTTTAAGTTGGTATCACCATTTAACTTTTATTCCCAGCGCAGAGGATGCGTGTCTGGGTCTGTTATAAC
>JBMFMY010000302.1:0-563 GCA_049970435.1 Candidatus Methanomethylicaceae archaeon | reverse complement strand
GGCTCCTCTTGAGGCACGCGGGATAACCAACCATCATTTCCCAATCTGTCTGCGATTGGGAAGTGTTTTGATGGTCTGCCCCGATGCGGCGATGGAAATAGTGCGTTTATAAATATACTATGGACCGCGGAGGGAAGAATGAAGAGCGTAACGAAAGTTAACGCTCAGACAGAACGGCTACCAAGTCTTAGTTAAATTTCTGATGTTATTATTTGACTCGATAGTCCGCCTTTCCTACAGCTCTACTCTACCCGGAACGTGCATACCTTATCTCCCTTCGCGATGCACTCGGTCTCGGTCACCTTGAACTCCCTCCCGAAGGCCTCTCTGAAGAAGCCCTCGAGGAAGCCCTTCAGGAAGAAGCAGACCGGCTTCTCAGATCTTCCGTACTCCCTCGCCTCGAAGCTGTTCTCTATCTGGACCGTGAACCCGCCCTCCGGGGAGGTTATTGTCTCGAACCCCCCCAGCCCTCCTCTTCCTTTAGCCTTGCGAGGGCATCAAAAATACTGCCCCTGCCGTACGTAGCGGAGAGCCTAGAGCAGGACCTCCTGCCGCAGCTGAGG
>JBMFMY010000301.1:0-587 GCA_049970435.1 Candidatus Methanomethylicaceae archaeon | reverse complement strand
GCAACAGCCTGTTTGCTTCAAGGAAATCTTTAACATCATAATCATGCTTTATATTGTATGCTCTAACTTGATACAAGCCTCTCAACACTTTCAACAACCTCCTACATATTTATGCGACCTCATTTCGTAAAGTTTTCCAGCCACTACATTAAATCCTCAGTTCTTCTTTTGGGTCTTCTTCTCACGGTTTATCACCTCAATAGAGGTGCCGAAAGCTTGGAAAATCTTTATCCCAACGCTGAATAATAATAGTAACTTCCAGCAACTTTTAGCTTTCTTGAGCGTGTAAAGCCTTTACATCAGTAAAAATCACCACTTATGACTGTTTAAGTCTATCTGTTTTTGGAACTGTTGGTAACGGCATTTGGCATCCCCCTATACAAATATACAGAAGAGGAGGTAAAAGATGAGATTGAAACTGCGCGCGGTCTCTGACCTTTTATCGTCACCATGTATCAAATGGGCTATTTAGATCGGTGCAAGGAGATTTTCAAGGAAATCTATATTCCAAGATCTGTATACAACGAAATTATGCAAAGTAGCATAACACCCTTGACAACTATCAAGGGACGGAGAGGAAATTTCGT
>JBMFMY010000300.1:0-594 GCA_049970435.1 Candidatus Methanomethylicaceae archaeon | reverse complement strand
GAGATGAAGGTTGGAGAAGCTTGGCTTGTCAGGAGGGCGGATGGCTGCTACTTGAAGGTTGTCTTCTCAAAAACTGTTGAGCTACTGGAGCCAAACGGCAAAGCTATCGCTGTAGACGTTAACGAGAACAACGTTGCCTTCGGCTCAATAAACAACACAATCAACCTTAAGACTAAAGAGAGGGCGATTAGAACGGCCTACTTCCTCAAGCGCAGGAGGCTACAGTCAAAGCCCAGGCTTAACGAGAAGTCGTTAATGGCGAAGTATAAGGGTAGGGAGCGCAGAAGGGTTGTGGACGTCTACCATAAAGTCGCCAACCAAATAATCGAAAAGGCCAGGGGCGAGGGCGCATCAACCATAGTGCTCGAAAAGCTCACCCATATAAGGAGGTGGCGTAAACGCTCCAGGGCGCTTAACGGGAGGCTGAACAGATGGAGCTTCAGAAAGCTCCAAAACATAATATAATAGAATACAAGGCTAAGCTCGCAGGCTTAAACATCATCCCAGTTAAAGCAAAGGACACCTCAAGCCTATGCCCAAAATGCAGGGTTAAGCCCAAGCGGGTATAGGCTGATGAGGTGCCCAGAATGCGGG
>JBMFMY010000299.1:0-599 GCA_049970435.1 Candidatus Methanomethylicaceae archaeon | reverse complement strand
GTGTTTGTTTTTCCGCTATAATTGTTGCGTCTTATACCCTTCAATTTTCCAAGTACTATTTTTGAAGTTCTGAACTTGTATGCGGTTTCAACTATGGTTTTAATCATGGTGTTTACTGCATGCTTGAAGCGTTTCTGCCTGATTCTGTATAGTTTCTTAAGCTTATTTGATGTTTTAGTTTTGTTGGTTTTGGCTAGTCTGCTCTGCTCTTTTGCTATCTTCTTTGTCCAGTACCACCAGTCTGATAGAAGAGCTCTACCCGAATACGTTATGGGTTGTTTCATGTCTTTAGTCCATATTGTTGCTAGGTTTATTATGCCTAGGTCTATGTAGAGGGGCCTGCTGCCTCCAAGTTTAGGAGGCTTCTCAACTTTCACACTCATAAAGCCCCTCCACACTCTATCAACTTTGTCGTAAGCTATTTCAAGCCTTCCATGTTTTCCAGCCCATTTCATCTTCCCCTTATGTTTTAGTTTAAGCCCTTTTGGAAGGTATAGGTGTTCGCCATCAATCCTGTAGCAGTCGTTTCTTATGATGACTCTAAGCTCTCTTCTACCGTTCTTTTTCCAGTACCTTGGCATAGAGATTCTTGTTATGTG
>JBMFMY010000298.1:0-601 GCA_049970435.1 Candidatus Methanomethylicaceae archaeon | reverse complement strand
CGGAGTCATTGAAACCAAGGCATAGCATTTGCGGGAGAATTGAGTTAGTCATAGGCTTTCAGTCTTCTCGTCCTCTTCGGAGTCATTGAAACTGGGGCTAAACTAAATGACTGAGAAAGTCGTTCGCTTCAACTTTCAGTCTTCTCGTCCTCTTCGGAGTCATTGAAACAGAAAAATGAAGGCATGCGAACACTTTAGCTTCGGCGGCTTTCAGTCTTCTCGTCCTCTTCGGAGTCATTGAAACCATGAGCAAAGAGGAGAAAGCCCTAGCATTGAAGGAGCCCTTTCAGTCTTCTCGTCCTCTTCGGAGTCATTGAAACTGCAAATGTACAGTATCCGCTAGTACTATTCCAAGCCTAGACTTTCAGTCTTCTCGTCCTCTTCGGAGTCATTGAAACAGATTACGTGGAACTTTTGAAAACGTGTGGGCGGGGTAGCTTTCAGTCTTCTCGTCCTCTTCGGAGTCATTGAAACTCTGTTACGTTTACGGGATTATGCTGTGTAAAATGACAAACTTTCAGTCTTCTCGTCCTCTTCGGAGTCATTGAAACCTATATAAAAGGAGTTTTAGGATTACATTACCATTTACAGACTTTCAGTC
>JBMFMY010000297.1:0-604 GCA_049970435.1 Candidatus Methanomethylicaceae archaeon | reverse complement strand
ATTTAAGTGTGAGCCATACAAGGTTACAGTAGAGGACCCAATAGGGGCGGGAGACGCATTCAACGCACCATTCATTACATCATACTATAAGAGCATAGTGCAAAAGATGGACGCCATCTAGTTATTCAACATGGCACCATTCATCCCGGAACTGAAGTTCTAGGTTTTCTGGGCACCTATTTTTATAAAAGTTTTAAAGTGCGAACGTAATACATTTATGGTGAGAGAAAATGGTTAAGTATGCGGTGCACAGTCTTCTTTGGGCTGAACGTTTTGATCTTGAGGCTGAATTTTTTGTAAGGAAGGCGAAGGCACTTGGTTTTGACGGGATAGAAATTTATGCTTCGCCTCAGCAGATTATGGATTTTAGGGTGGAGAAGGTCAGAAGGGTTTTGGAGGATTTGGGGATGGAGTGTATTGGGTCAACTAGTCTAACTTTGGAGACTGACATTACAAGTTCGGATAGAGTGGTTCGTGAAAGAGGTGTGAACTATTTAAAAGATTGTGCGAAACTTTTTTCTGAGCTTGGGGCGAGGCTGGTTACTGGGGTGATTTATACTGCGTGGGGTAAGATTGTTGGCAGGGGTCGAACGGATGATGAGTG
>JBMFMY010000296.1:0-618 GCA_049970435.1 Candidatus Methanomethylicaceae archaeon | reverse complement strand
TATAGAAGATTCATTTATCGGCCCATACACTAGCATAGGAGACAACGTAAGCATATTGAACAGTTCAATAGAATATTCTATCATATTAGACAATGCTATAGTAAGAGATGTTGAAAAGCTTGAAGAGAGTCTTGTTGGAAAGAACGCTAAAATATTCAAGAACAGGGTAAGAAATTCTGTGAAACTTCATGTAGGAGACTATTCTGAAATAGAACTTTAAGGTGATGCTGGAGAGGCTAAAAAGCTGTCCTCACATGAGGAGGACATTCCATGTTTTGACTTTAGCTCTTACATGGAAACTCGACAAGAAAGCCTAGAGTTTTAACTCTGGGATGAATTGTCGAAAATTTTAAATGCAGTGATAAGTTGTATAGATTTGTGGAAGCGTGTCAAACATTCTAATGAAAAGGAATTCAAGAACCAGAATAGAGTTGAAGTCTTCCCAACTTCAGATCTAATAGGCTTTCTTTCAAAACTGGAACACAAGTGTAGGAACTATAGGAACTATTCAAACTTATATGTAATCTTCGAATCTCTCAAGTGATAAACTTATTAGCTTACCTCAAAAACATTCGATTATGTTGAATCCTGTAAATGAATTTCTTAACATAGTAAAAG
>JBMFMY010000295.1:0-628 GCA_049970435.1 Candidatus Methanomethylicaceae archaeon | reverse complement strand
TAAGGTGAGATACCATGAAAGCCTTGATACGGATTATTATCTTCAGACTCCAGAAGAAGCATTCTGGAGCAGACTGCCCGAAGAAAGCAAACTGGGGAATTTCTATAGAATAATAGGGGTAGAATAAATGATTGAAAATAAAAATAATAGTAAGCTTTATATGGTCAAATCAAATGGGACTACTCACACTTCCGTAAGCTCAGAAATATTTAAATATTGGAAACTCATATAATATATAATAATTTGAAAAAAATAAATGAAGTGTATGTAGGATGAATCTGGATGAATATATTACTAACTTGATTTCCTTATCATACCTGCAGAATTTAATAAAGAATAATAGGAACATCAAAGTAGTAAAGCTAACTACTATTTTAAACGAAAAATCAATTCTTACTTTTCAGCCAGATAAGGAAATAAAGTATCCTTTTACAGCCTCTTTTAGAGTTGATCTCCCGCTGTCCGAAGATAATAATGAATATACAAAAGAAATCAAAAAGTATGTGAGAGAAGATTTTTATAACCTGTATAAAAAGTATCCTACCGAGAATGAACTTAAAAAATTCATATCTGAAAATATAACATTTGTCATAAAAATTTATCCTGATGAAATTTATCTAATCCCAAT
>JBMFMY010000294.1:0-636 GCA_049970435.1 Candidatus Methanomethylicaceae archaeon | reverse complement strand
AGGAAAAAGAGCTTATAGAACTTATGGAACAATATTACAGCGATATATCTTGCAGAGTGGACGTTGAGAACGACCCGGACTGTTCGAAGTTGCTGGATAAAATAAAAGCGCTTGATTTTCAGGAATTGGCTGATTTCACGCTCATTAAAGAAGAGCCCAAAGTGCCCGTATATGTAGAATATGACGACAAGGCGAAACGCCTGCTTAGGGAGTTTAAGGATCTATATAACGCGATTGCGGAGATTTCAGAGAAGGGGGAAAACTTGGAAAAGACGTTTGAACTTAAAGCGGCTTTAAGGAAACTTAGGGCTGAGATGGAAAATTACATCGTTGAAGTTTACGAAAGTGAGCCCTGCTTGAGGAGTCTTAAACCTATAATGGGCCAAGTTAACGTGTTTTATGTGCCCTTCCAAGAGCTCCCCGCATACTACGATCCTGAAACTGGATTCAGAACAAGAAAAGATAAAGAATTAAGTTTCCTAATTTTGTAAGTCATGCAACACGATAATAAAGCTTACATGCTTCGCTGCGGTAAGCCGATTACGGGCACGCTTGTCTGGTACTTTTTCATTTGTAAACGCGAGGTTTGGTTGATGGGTCATGAAATAACCCCGGACGAGGACGCATCGACTTTAG
>JBMFMY010000293.1:0-637 GCA_049970435.1 Candidatus Methanomethylicaceae archaeon | reverse complement strand
GTAGCCGTTTTCGTGGAGGAAGCTCTTAGACTTAGAGTTGAAGCTGAGATACCATTTCACGAGCTTAAAATATTCGCCGAGAGTTTTATTTAACGCCAAGACTTTTCTTTCGTTTGGTTTGAAAACTTTACCTATGACACATATTTGAACATCCTTCTCCACGGGAACATCCCATATTTGATTTCAATTACCAGTATTAAAATTTTCGCCCATTCATCCCAGAGCTGAAGCTCTAGGTTTTCTGGGCACCCATTTTATAATATTTTAATGGCTTATTGCTTAATGAGCTTAGTTAAGGTTACAGTTTTCAAGGTTTTTAAAGAAAACGTATCATTATTGTTGGTGAAGGATTTTAATGGTCGCTCTTATAACGAACGTGCGCTTTTCCATGCCCTGGATTCCATCAAACCGCCATCTTCTTAATAAGAGCGTTAATGGTAATGTATTAATATGGGCGCCTTTCAAGGAGAACGAAGCGAGGATAGCCGGACACAAGACAATTATGGAAAAGTGTAGTTATTTTGCTGTAGCTTTTGTCTAATCATTTATACTAGCCTATTAATTTGGCGTTAACCTTTGCATTGGTGGACTAAAATATTCACTGTTGACGCTTGCATGTTAAAGGATGGAGGGTTAT
>JBMFMY010000292.1:0-640 GCA_049970435.1 Candidatus Methanomethylicaceae archaeon | reverse complement strand
CTCACAAAGAGAATTGAAAGCAGAGCATTGTCCCCTCTCCTCTCCCCAGCTCGGAATTGAATCTCACAAAGAGAATTGAAAGCTTCCCTAGGCACTCTCGTGAGCAGTTATTGCTCAATACATCACCTGAATCTCACAAAGAGAATTGAAAGGAACTAGAACGCACCCTTTTCTATGCTCATACAACATGAATCTCACAAAGAGAATTGAAAGATATCTATAAGCTCCACATTCGATACCCTTCCTTTTTTCGAATCTCACAAAGAGAATTGAAAGGAACAACCGCATGGAATCGCCTCTTCTTCACAAATGAGAATCTCACAAAGAGAATTGAAAGTGTGAACGTGCCTGGATACATAAGGTCTGCAAACTCATACGATGAATCTCACAAAGAGAATTGAAAGCGAATTCTAGAGGTTGTTAGTAGCTGTGACATATCCCCCTTTATACTTTTGTGAATCTCACAAAGAGAATTGAAAGTTATGCTCAGAGAGTCGCACATAGATGGAAGTGAACATACCGAATCTCACAAAGAGAATTGAAAGATACTGCCAGCCTGTGAGCCATGCTTTTGCAGGAAGAGAATCTCACAAAGAGAATTGAAAGTTCCAGCGCATGCCGTGGTTGCTGCAGGTCTTAC
>JBMFMY010000291.1:0-648 GCA_049970435.1 Candidatus Methanomethylicaceae archaeon | reverse complement strand
ATGGCAAGCCGCCTGAATGGTCTAAATGTGCGTGCGAAAGCAAAACAGCTTTAGGTTTTTCTACTGGTAAAGGAAATTTTGGAGGAACTTCTCTAACTTTCGTTCCATAATCCAAAACAATTCTATCACTATCTTCATCAATCAAAATTCCGCTCGCACCTACCGAACCCATTGCACCTAAAAAACTCAAAATCATTGTATGAAATTTTTATTTGTATTTAAATTTTGTGAGTGAAATTTTGTTATAGTAATTTCATACAATTATTATATGCGACAATATAGGCGGGGGTCGCCTAGCCTGGTCAATGGCGCCAGCTTGAGGTGCTGGTGGCTTAGTGCCTTCGTGGGTTCAAATCCCACCCCCCGCATCTTGTTTTATTTATAAAGTGTTTTTTCATTTCTGACCGGTTTGGGAATAGAGTAGTAAGTAAAATTTAAGATAGGTTATACAAAAAGTCTTTATGAATATCAAGAAGGTAAAAGAAATTCTAGGTTCTGATAAAACTATAAGGTTTAGCAAACACTTCTATGCGCCTAAAGTGCAAATTAGAGAAAAGTTAAAATGGTTGTAAAGTAAACGTCACCTATTAGCCGCTGTTAGACGAGTTTTCAAAGAAAACTAACTTCAAAGAAGTCGAGTGCCCATGG
>JBMFMY010000290.1:0-651 GCA_049970435.1 Candidatus Methanomethylicaceae archaeon | reverse complement strand
CTAACAACAGCTGGATAAGCAGTGATAGAGTTTTGCTGAGCTGGCATTCCAACGATTACGACGTGGCAAGGACAGAGGTTGTTGTACAGCAGGTTGGAGGCACCTATCAGTACACAAAGTCCTTTGACAGCAGAAATGGCTCTGTTGAGCTTGTGTTCACACAGGAAGGGACATACAAGTGGTTTGTTAGGGCAATTGACTGGGCAAACAACCAGCAGCAAAGCAGTGTTTTTGTGTTCTACGTTGTCCTAGGCTCAGTTTCCCCCTACAATTTGACTGCAACTGCCTCAGAATACAGCTTCTACCTTTACAACAGGGGAGAAGGGCAGACTGCAAGCTATACTGTTGACATTTACTCACAAACAGGTCAGCTTATATTCTCCAAAACAGGTTCTGTCTCTCTTTACAGCGGGGAGAGATATCACTGCACTGGTGCATTCACCTATCCTCTATCAGTGGGCATTTACAAGATGCTGGTGAAGGCTACTGACGCAAAAGGGGCTTCGAAGACAAACGACACGTTCTTCATCGTTTACTCAGCTGGGCAGAGGGACTGGAACAACTGGGCCTCAGAGCTATGCTATTTGTTCCAGCCTGTGAATTTCACAAGGATTTACTTTGAGTATGGCTCTGCAGAAGCAGCCCACCAAG
>JBMFMY010000289.1:0-654 GCA_049970435.1 Candidatus Methanomethylicaceae archaeon | reverse complement strand
CTGGCTGCCAAAGTTCCAATAAGAACTTTCAATTCTCTTTGTGAGATTCAATGAGCGCACAAATAAGTGAGCAGAAGCAGATCTTTGCTTTCAATTCTCTTTGTGAGATTCAGCTAAGGCCTCCATGAATCTATTTATGCTTGCTGCAACTTTCAATTCTCTTTGTGAGATTCTTTGAAATGGACTGGTAAATTGCCCAACGGGCAGGTAGACTTTCAATTCTCTTTGTGAGATTCAGGTAGCCGAAAAGATGATCGATGTCATCCGTGGCTTGCTTTCAATTCTCTTTGTGAGATTCCTTGACAATCCTGCCAATGTAAAGACGATAATAAGCTGTCTTTCAATTCTCTTTGTGAGATTCAGGAGTAGCTATAAGCAGCTTACCACAAGTAGGGCTGTTGACTTTCAATTCTCTTTGTGAGATTCAACCCCAGTTATGAAATGGCAACTTTCGTATGGGACGACTTTCAATTCTCTTTGTGAGATTCAGTTAACGGCAGAATGGTTTGAGCTTAAGGCTGAGAGCACTTTCAATTCTCTTTGTGAGATTCGCCATTTCATTCCGGGGAGATCTAGTTTTGTCGCTGAACTTGCTTTCAATTCTCTTTGTGAGATTCAAGTTGCCTCAAGTCATTGTAACTCTGGCACTTGTCG
>JBMFMY010000288.1:0-655 GCA_049970435.1 Candidatus Methanomethylicaceae archaeon | reverse complement strand
GGAAAACATGACATAAAGAAGGCAGAGTAATTCCCTATGAGACCTAAAGGGAGTTTAATTCAATTATCCTGTGAGGTGTGTCCCAGAAAACAAAAATCAAACACCGTAGTCAGCAGTTTCAAAATAGATAGGTTTAAATTATTTGGTCCGATGAATCTCGGAAAGGTGGATTTTTTAGGATGGTGCGGAGGTGCTTCGGATGGAGGGACTTCATAGGAGGGACTTCGCGCAGATGGCATCAGACTGGAAACGGCTCGAGATGGTATGTTGGAGCGGTTCGACCTGAGAGAAGGGCGATGCCGAGCCGCCAATGGAACAAGACGCGAAAAGGCCTGTGAAGACCAAGAGCTACATATGTCTACGTAGCTCAGAACCCTAACACCATCCATAGTGAACTACCCCACCCTTATGGATGGGGCTTCCACACATTGCGTGGTTAAGGGCTGGTTCACATCAGCCCTATATGGGCATATAGCCCGTCCACCTCTAAAATTTTTTAGCGATGTTTTTGGCCCCGTTCAGGTCGGCGTTGTATTCTCCACAGTGGGGGGACGAACAAGCCTTGAGTTCTGCGTTTTCCTTCACATCCGCAGATGTGGCATCTCTGGCTTGTGTAGGCTTCGCTTGTTGTTATTACTGGTATACCTACAAACAT
>JBMFMY010000287.1:0-668 GCA_049970435.1 Candidatus Methanomethylicaceae archaeon | reverse complement strand
CTTTCACTACGGTGTTAGGCGGTACGTCTTTTGTTACTACGCTTCCTGCGGCTATTACGGAGTTTTCGTGTACCGTGACGTTTGGGAGTATTGTTGCGCATCCGCCTATGACAACATTATCTTTTATTATGGATGGTGTTAGGCATTTGCTGTGGGGGAATTTGTCGTTTAGTAGGCTTGTGTTTGGGCCTATGAAGACGTTGTTGCCTATTTGGCATTCGTTTGATATTGTTACGTGGGCTTGGATTATGCAGTTCTTGCCTATTATTACGTTTTTTCCTATGTCGCAGAAGCTGCCGATGCGGGTTCCGTCGCCTATTTTTGTGTTGTCACCTATTACTACGTAGTTCCATATTGTGACGTCTTTTCCAAATTCGACGTTTTCGCCTATTATTACGCCTTTGCCAGTTTTTGGCGTGGACATCGCTGACTTCTCCCTTGTGGTTTTACTATGGTTGTGTGAAGTTTAAATAGTTTGATGATGTTTTGTTTGTTCTGCTATAAATGGCGGTTTGCGGAATGGCCAAGGAGAAGGTTTTGGTTGTGGGTTTGGGCGAGGTTGGTCGCCCTCTGTTCGAGTTGTTGAAGGAGAGTGGTAAGTTTGAGGTTTACGGTTATGATTTGGATGAAAAGAAAATGCAGGCGGTTGGGCAGACTTCTGTTTTGCC
>JBMFMY010000286.1:0-680 GCA_049970435.1 Candidatus Methanomethylicaceae archaeon | reverse complement strand
ATCAACCTTTTCCTTTGTCTTTGCCACCCTCGACAATGCGATGGCATCCCTCGGGTCCCTGCTGAACTTTCCGACCTTCTCGGCTATGTACTCAGCCAAATCCATGTCGACCCCTTCCCGCTTCGTTAGGACTGAGGTTACAACCTCCCTGAACTGATCAGGCGTGTAGGGATCGAAGTGAACCTTAATAAACCTGCTAAGAACGGCATCCGAGAGCCTCTTTGGGTTGTTGCATGCCCCGAAGACCCACGTACTGAACTTCTGCCTCAGCCTCACATTGTGCTTCCTCACCGTTATAACCCCGCTCTCCATAAGGCTCTTCAGGACGCTCTGCTCGTACCTTGGCATGTCGTCGAGCTCGTCTATTATCAGGTACTTAGGTGCATACTGGAACATCTCCTCTGCAAGCCCAACCTGGCTCGTCTGGCCCCCCAATGCGAAGTGGCTCTTCGGCAACCTGTCCAGCTCAAGGAGAAACATTGACTTTGCGGATGCGGGTGGCCCGTATAAAAGGATATGGGTTGGCTTTGGCGAGGATAGCGCGTCCCTGAAGAGTTGCTTCACGTCTTCGTAGCCGACTATCGGCTCGAAGAGGTCCTGGGGGATCTCGGCTTTCTCCTCTTCTGCCTCGGCTGTTGCGCTTGCAGCCTCAACCTCGGCGATAGCCTCCTCCACCGCGC
>JBMFMY010000285.1:0-681 GCA_049970435.1 Candidatus Methanomethylicaceae archaeon | reverse complement strand
ATATGATAGCGGCGACGAAGAGGAAATGGTGAGGCTGGCGAGGGAGTTGAACGTCTCCTATGAGACGGTTAGGGAGGTTGGAAGACTAGGCAGACTGCCGGTTTTGACACTCTCCACGGCTGAAGCCAGGAAGATTCTTGCACACAGCCACTTCAACGCTTAGGAGCACATTCGTTTCAGCGTTCGCTCCCTCATTGTTCAGCGGCTGTCTGCAAAGGGTGTGCCACCACCCAGTTAACGGCTTCCGCAGGACTTAAGCCCTGAGCAAGCCCTATATTCTGCTGGAGCCTCCCACACCCAATTCAGTCCAGAGCCTTATCCCAGCATTTGGACATCCAGACTACATTCGGGACGACTAGCCCAAAATTTTATCGTTAAACTCATACTTAGACACTTTGACAATTCATCCCAGAGCTAAAGCTTTAGGCTTTCTTGTCAAGTTTTTGTAAAAATTATAAGAGATTTTGAAGAAAGGCCTTTTCCAAGGGACTTAAAGGATAGGCTCATCAATATACCATTAGAGTTGCCTATAAAGAGGGCTGTAACATTATTGGGGTCCAAGAAGGGCTGGAAAAACCTATACAATGTTCTTGTTGATAAAGAGGTTGATTGAAAAAGGAGTTAATGTTAGACAAATAGTTCACATCAATTTCGAGTCTATGGAACTTGCTGGCGCCTCTT
>JBMFMY010000284.1:0-715 GCA_049970435.1 Candidatus Methanomethylicaceae archaeon | reverse complement strand
AGCAACATTCCAGTTATGTTTTTTTTGCAGAGTCTCAGAGTGTTTCAATGACTCCGAAGAGGACGAGAAGACTGAAAGTACTTGTCACTCCGATTTTATATATATCACCATTTTGCAGGTTTCAATGACTCCGAAGAGGACGAGAAGACTGAAAGTTACCCCTCACCCATCATGATATGGGCTTCATCACGCTGTTTCAATGACTCCGAAGAGGACGAGAAGACTGAAAGTTTGGGCTCTTGGCCGGATCCCATGACGTAAGCCCCCACGTTTCAATGACTCCGAAGAGGACGAGAAGACTGAAAGTCTCTGTTTTCGTCTTTTTCATATGTTCCCATATCATCTGTTTCAATGACTCCGAAGAGGACGAGAAGACTGAAAGGCGACCCGCCTTAACCCCTCCTTATCTATCTGCATTTATGTTTCAATGACTCCGAAGAGGACGAGAAGACTGAAAGTTTCCCTCTTTCCAAGCCGCCAGCCTATCGACGTATTGTTTCAATGACTCCGAAGAGGACGAGAAGACTGAAAGTTTCTGCTTCGATTACACTTTCGACTTCTCTTTCCGAGTTTCAATGACTCCGAAGAGGACGAGAAGACTGAAAGTCGTCTGTCAACGATTTAATGAACCAGAGAGAAGCTTTCAGTTTCAATGACTCCGAAGAGGACGAGAAGACTGAAAGTGGCGAGGGCTTCCCGCGGTAATTTGTAATAC
>JBMFMY010000283.1:0-720 GCA_049970435.1 Candidatus Methanomethylicaceae archaeon | reverse complement strand
CCATCGTTTTCGGAGAGAGGCAGAGAGAGAAGATAGAAGAAGCCTTTAGGGGTAAATGGGAGTTCACAACGGTTGAGATGGTTAAACGCAACGGTGATTGGTATGCCCATTTTGTTATGACAAAGACTGTAACGCTACCTGATGAACCTGAAACAGTGATAGCAATAGACAGAGGAGAAGTCAATCTGGCTGTGGCAGTTGCCATTTCTATAGATAACCCAGATAAGCCTATGAAGGGACAGTTCTGGAGAGGTGAAGAAATCAAACGCTTAAGAGGACTCTACAGCCATATCAGGAGAAACCTTCAAAAGAAACATAGGTTAGGAAAAATTAAGGAGCTTAAACGTAAAGAGAAACGTAAGGTAAACCAGCAACTGCATGTAATAGCCAACCAGATAGTTGCCTACGCCAAGAAGTTTCCAAAACCCGTAATAGTTCTGGAGGAACTGAATGGAATCCGACAAAGCTTCAAAAAGTCTAAAAGGCTTAACAGAAGGTTCCACAGCCTACCCTTCAGAAAGCTCCAAACATAATAGAATATAAAGCAAACCTCGAGGAAATAGATGTCAGATACCTTTCAAAGAAAGAGACTAAGAACACGTCTAAAACCTATCATAGGTGCGTGCATGTTGCCCAAGTAAAGGGAAGAGCTTTCAAGTGCCTAAAATGCGGAATGAAATACGACAGGGATTTAAACGCATGTATAAACATAGCCCATAG
>JBMFMY010000282.1:0-726 GCA_049970435.1 Candidatus Methanomethylicaceae archaeon | reverse complement strand
GGGGTAAAGAGGCGCTTTTAAAGCAAGAATATGAAAATTTTCAGCGCTATCTTAGGGGCGATAAAACCGCACCGTTGTACTCAGCGACAAAACAGCAGGCAGATAGGCTTCTGAGAAGGCTCGGAGGTGGATTTAACCCAAAAAGGAATATCCGCTGATTCTTAGGAGAGACGTCTATAGAGCAAACACTAAACTGACACCATACTGGTTGAAGATGCCTATCTATGGTGTTGGAGGCGGAATAAACGTTCCCATCAAAACGCATGAGCCTATAACCGAAGAAATGGTTTGCAAAGAAGCCAAAATTATTAGAAAGGGAAACAAGTGGTTTGTTCATATAATCGTCGAAAAAGAAGTTGAGGAGAGAAACCCTAATCAATCTTGGCTGTAGACTTAGGCATAAGATGGATAGCCACAGCAGTCAATTCAAACAACCCTAAGCCAAAGTTCTACGGCAAGGAGTTGAGAAAAGTTAAGGGGCACTACTTCCACCTCAGAAGGTCTTTAACCCTCAAGAAAGCCCATTAAACTATAAAGAAGGTTGGACATAAAGAAAGGCGAATAACAGACGATATCCTGCACAAGATAAGCAGGGCAATAGTCAATGAAGCATTAGAAAGCAGCTCAATTATTGTTCTTGGGAATCTAAGAGGGATAAGAAGGAAAGATAAAGGCAGAAGGCTCAACAGAAAGTTGAACAATGGATTTCCATACTGTAAGCTAAGC
>JBMFMY010000281.1:0-736 GCA_049970435.1 Candidatus Methanomethylicaceae archaeon | reverse complement strand
TAGCATTAGCGGTAGTAAAGAAAGGCCTGACTATGATATTTGCGCTCAAATGTGGGCAATGGCAATATAACGCTTATATTCTCTGTTGATGGGATTATTTGGTGGAACTTTGCGTGTGTTGATAATTGCGCCAAAGACAAGGGGAATTGGAGGTGTTGCGCAGCACGTGTCAAAATTGATCTCAAAATTAGCTGAAATTGGTCATGAAGTGGACTATGTTTCGTGTGAGAATTTACCTTGTCTCAGGATAAAGGGTTTATCAAATCCTAGCTTTATGATCTCCTCATCGTTCTTCTCCATTATATCAAGGCCTAGGTATGATATAGTGCACGCTCATAACATTCCATCCGCTCTAGCAATGAGACTTATTAAAGCAAGAAGGGTCTTGACGTTGCATGGAGTTTTTTCAGAGCAGGTGAGTTATCTGCATGGTACCATGGTGGGTAAAGTAGCGGAATTTCTCGAGCTTATGGCGTTAAAGTGGGCCGATCATGTCACCACAGTATCAAAATCTGCTGCAGAATTCTATAGAAAAAGAGGAGTAAGCGCAATGCACATTCCCAATGCAATAGATCTTTCAGATCTGCCCAAGGAAGAACTGAGGCTTTTTGACAGACAAATAGTCTAAATTGGCAGACTTTCAAGAGAGAAAGGGTTGGATACTCTTCTTCTTGCGTTTAGGAGGGTGGAGGATGCCCACCATTTGATCATAGGAGATGGACCCATGAGGGCTGAG
>JBMFMY010000280.1:0-736 GCA_049970435.1 Candidatus Methanomethylicaceae archaeon | reverse complement strand
CTACAGTGGTCCAATCATTCCTTTTACTCAATAATTTTACAAGATCTTCTTTCTGTGATTCTGTCAATTTTGACGGCCTGCCTCCCCCAAAATTTGGTATCAAACCTTCAAACCCTTTATTGTTCCATGCATCCTGCCAGTAATATCCTACCATTTTTGTTACTCCTACCATTTTTGTAGCCTCATTTACTGAATATCCTCTGTACCTATACAGTATGAAATAAAGTCTCTTTAGAACTCTTACATCCTTTTCAATGGATTTTATTCTTTTTTCCAGTTCCTCAATAGGCACACTTTTATTTATCAAAATTTCTTCTTTTCTAGCCATAATAAAATATATTCAATTAAAGTATAAAAAGTTTTGCGTTAAACTATAATATCTCGCATTTAATCTAAAAACTTTGCTAGGATTTGTATACAGAAAAAAATAATGTATGTTAATTTTTGCCAGAAATTCATTTTTTCGCCAATTAACAGTGAAAATGAAGACTTTGTTAAGAGTATTCTGTTTATATTTGTTAAATTTCGATCATTTGTAAAATTTCCAAACGTTAAATTAGTGTTATGTATTCTATAATATACAACTGATTGATCTAATTCACTAGATTGTAATTTTGTAACTCTACAATAATATATAGCAATAGCTCCTATAGAATAATCTTCAAATATCCAGTCAAAAGTCTTTGAAGACAAACGGTTTAATTTAGATACTATTATATTCAGACAGGATTTAGAC
>JBMFMY010000279.1:0-742 GCA_049970435.1 Candidatus Methanomethylicaceae archaeon | reverse complement strand
CATCGGAAGAGGCGAAACAGCTTGTAGAGGCGGGGTTTGACTATGTTTGCACATCCCCGGACGGCGTCATGCTTTTTAGGAAACGCAAGTGACGCGGGTAGGGTTCATCCTGAAACGGGCGGGGTGGGATTTGAACCCACGATCACAAGCTTAGGAGGCTTGCGCCCTATCCTTGCTAGGCTACCCGCCCAAGACAAAAGTAAACAAAATTTCAACTTAAATATTCCGTAAGAGAAAACTTAAACCAAAGCTAGAACATGAAAGTATTTGGACTGTTTGGGCGGGGGTACCCGAGCCAGGTCTAAATAGGCTGTTGGGGCTGGACCAGCCTAAGATATGGGGGAGGACTTAAGATCCTCTGGCGTAGGCCTTCGTGGGTTCAAATCCCACCCCCCGCATCAATACCTCTAGTTCTGGTGCGTTTTCATACCCCGATTTTTAAGTATTCAGGTAGCTATGCTTTTGAAATGACAGACCTGTATGAGTATTCAAAGAGGTTAATGAGTGCTAAGGGTAGGATTAAGGGTTTAGCGAACGGCAGTTTCCTTTTATCCTTCATTGAGCATTTGGAGGCTTCGGGGCTTTCTGCTGGTAGGGTTGGAAGTATGCAAACCACATTTGCGCGTTGATGAAGAAGTGTCCATTTAATCCTGTGAAAGCTTCTAGAGGGGATATTGAGGGGGTTATTGCGTGGATAAACTGTCAGACCCATAAATCGTCAACTAAAGGAGGACTTGAAAGT
>JBMFMY010000278.1:0-747 GCA_049970435.1 Candidatus Methanomethylicaceae archaeon | reverse complement strand
TGTTTCCCTTCTGAGGGGTTCTGGAAGTGAGCTTAGAACCGCAAAAACATCTTGAGAAGGCCCTTGCAAAGCTCCACTCTGCGAAGATTCTGTTACGTCATGGTATGTATGATGATGCAGCCTCCAGAGCTTATTACACATATTTGGCGAAAAAGCTCCCAATTTTAATCGCGAGATGAATCGCCGCTGAATTTATATTTTTGTTCTGCTCCGTGTTTTCTGTAGGCAGCTGAGGAAAGTGCGGCTTGCCGTCGAGGGCGGAGACAAGATTCGCCCCCGTAAGGGTGCCTATAGCTCCTGTCCCCTGGTGGGACAGGAGGCTAACAGGGTGGTGACACACCCTTCGCTCGGTAGGTGTAAGCCACGAAGGGCGAGGCAACCACCGATGAGCCTGAGCCATGAAACATCACCAGGAGCGAGAACCTCCCGGCTTCAGCCGTGGAGAGTGTCAAGCTATGTTTCATTCGGCAAAGGCCCTTCTGTCTTAGATGGGTATTTCTCTAAAAAGCCATGAGGGTGTCGTTAAATCTTTTGGGGAGCATCTTGTAAAAAAGGGAATACTATCGAAAGCCTTAGGGGAGAAGTTGAGAAGGGCAAAAGATTTGAGGGAGAAAGGGATTACTCACCCTACTACACTACCCCGGAAGATGTAGCGAAAACCTTAGTTGAAGATGCTGAAGAGTTCTATGCCTCAATTAATGGGAAGCTAAACTGAAACATAGTTATTTTGGGTTTAACTTTTGATAT
>JBMFMY010000277.1:0-750 GCA_049970435.1 Candidatus Methanomethylicaceae archaeon | reverse complement strand
CACCTATAATATGAATGAACCTTGATGCCCCATACTCCTTTCCCGTAATATGCTTTAACTCTTCAATAATTCTTTCATGTTTTGGAGGTATTATGCCCTCAGGAGTTATCTTCCCAATATATTTATCGGTAATGAGCTGCGCTCTTTTCTTATCCTTATTATAAACACTGTGAACTTTGTAGAGATAATAATTGCCTTTTATGACTCGAATTTGGGTTCCTTTGGTTCTGTATTTCAAGACCCACTCGGGATATGTCATATTACATAATTAGATAATACAAACAAATTAATAAACTTTTGCATAAAACAAGCTAAATACAGAGAAATTTAACAAATAGTATTATCTAATTCATACAAAGTTACGGATTATTCCATCTATCCTGGAAGTGTGGTGGATCTCACCACACTTGACAATACTATGAGAAAATACGAGGCAATTGGAATAAAGAACATATTATTCATTCTAGACAGGGGATACTTCACAAAATCAAACCTGAAAATGTTAATTGATTCAAATTATGAATTCATAATAGGAGCATCACATACATTCAAGGAGATAAAGCATTTAACATTGAAAGCTAAGAAGGATATAGAGAACGCGAATAACCTCCTAAGGATTGAAGATAAGATAATATTTTACAGGGATGCAAGAATGGTTCTTGATGGTAAAGAGCTTTCACTCTACGTTTATTATGACATTGAGAGGGAAAAATATGAAAAGGAAAGATTCTATCTTGAGTTGGAAAGCAG
>JBMFMY010000276.1:0-753 GCA_049970435.1 Candidatus Methanomethylicaceae archaeon | reverse complement strand
GCTTTACGCAGTCACATCAAGTTATCTTGGATTTTGGGGGTTATGAGCGGGGCAGAGAAATAGCTGAAAAACTTCAGCGTGCAAACATAATTGTCGACTGCGTAGTAAGGCTTGGAACATGCGAAGTTACAAGACGCGGAATGAAAGAGGACGAGATGGCGAAAATCGCCGAACTTATTAAGAGGACTGTTTTGGATAGCGAAAATCCGGAGACGATTAAGCGTGAGGTTGCCAAGCTATGTTCAAAATTTCAAAGCATCCAATACTGTTTCAAGTAGCGAAATAGGGCACTTTTTTATTAACGTGGTGCCCAGAAAACCCTGGAGCTTTAGCTCTGGGATGAATGGGCAAAGTTTAAATCGGTTGGAACCAAACTAAAATTAGGATGTTCCCTTGCTGAAAGATGTTCAGATTACAGTAATAGGAAAGGTTTTCAAGCCTAATAGATTGAAAGTTTTGGCTTTAAACAAAACCCTCAACGAATACTTTAGGCTCGTAAAATGGTATATCAGCTTCAACTCTAAGTCTAAGAGCTTCCTTCATGAGAATGGATATGGGAGAGCCAAAGAATACTTCAACTTGAATACTGCCTTAATCCAGACGGCGAGGGACAAGGCTGTTGAAATTTTAAAAAGCTTTGAGGAGACGAAAAAAGAGGATAGCATATTAACGCTTAAAAAGGTGTCCATACGTTTCGATAAGAGGTGTTACCGCTTCTCTAAGACGACAAATGTTCTGACGCCTTACTGGCTA
>JBMFMY010000275.1:0-758 GCA_049970435.1 Candidatus Methanomethylicaceae archaeon | reverse complement strand
CACAGTCCGCGATGAGTCGTTACCTCTCTATGGAAAGAGGGGACAGGGAAGAGCTCTCCCAAGAGATCTTAATGCTCATTGATTCCATAGCAAAGAAGATAGCAGAATCTTCATTATCACAGGAGGAGCGTGCACTCTTGCTCTGCTCAATATGTTCTAAATACCGGAGTATGAAAAAGTGACGCCCTCTCCACGGCTGAGGCCGGGGGCTTCCAGTTTTCCCTTCTTTTAGGTCTCTGCTGCCGCCTGGCCTGTTCTGCTGGAAGCATGCTTTCGCACGAGGTCCCAGCGCTCAGCCTTTGCGCCTCCAGATGCTGGTTAAGGGGGCTTCACGCCTCTCCCATCCCCATGACCTCTTTATCTATGGGGCTTTGGCATTTTGCTGTGCAGCCCTTTCGGGCTCGGAACGCCCGGTTTGAGGCAAAATTCTGTTTAGTGGGCTCATATTCAAATTTTCGCCCTTCGTCCCAGAAAGCTCTGGGTTTTCTGGGCACCCATTCTATAAAGCGCATATCCTGGAGGCCCTCAGGTATGGTCTCCACAAGCAGGACACTCTGGATTTCTACTCACGGTTAGACTCTCAAAATTCATGTCCTCTCCGCTAAATATCAGCAATTTTCCAGGTGTTACATCCCCGCAACCAGTTATAAGCTTGATAGCCTCTATCACTTGAAGGCAGGCCATAACACCAGGGGTTGCTCCAAGGACTGGAAATGGTTTTATCTCTGGAGGGGCCTGGACACGGTAGCATTGATAAC
>JBMFMY010000274.1:0-759 GCA_049970435.1 Candidatus Methanomethylicaceae archaeon | reverse complement strand
CCTTTAGGACCACAACTACAAGCGTAGCCCAAAATGGGCTTAGGCTTTCGTTGGTACCACCATCCCAGGCTCCTGGCTTCCGCCTTTGGTCACTCACATATCGTCACAAAACTTCGTATGAAATGAAGTCCGCTGCCATCTTTTAATACTAAAACGCCAGAGCTGTGCTTTGCTCCGTTTTTATTTTTTTGATAGTAATAAACTAAAACTCCTTTTAGTGTGAACTACCCCTCGCTATCGCAATGGGCTTCCTACTTCAATGATGAGGCTTGCGGGAACTTGGATAAGCTCCAGTAGAGGCTCCATTTCGGCAGGCGACTTAGGGCTATCCCATCCCCGCATCTTTATTCTATTCGCAGAGATCCAATCCCTCATGGGATATTTATACCCTAGTCTTTCTGAAGTGCCTCTCGGGTTCACCCTTCACTACCAGAGCTCCAGCCCTCTCAGCCCTGAACTCCAACAGTTGGAGGAATCTTCCCAAAGAGGCGTCTAATATCTTAGAGGCTAATCTATGGTTTGTGACCATGCCTTTTATGTTCAAATTTTCTACACAGATGACATCATAGCTATTCGTATAGAATCCTGAGGGTTTGTGCAGGAAGTCGTCTCTTTGATTTACCAGCTTCTCATAGGCTCTTGCGAGTTTGATTTTTGCCTTCTCCCTGTTTTTTGACCCTTTCTTCTTCGACAGGTTTCTATGGAGAATCCTTATCCTCTCGAGCGTTCTCTCGTAGAACCTTGGGTTCTCAATCTGTC
>JBMFMY010000273.1:0-768 GCA_049970435.1 Candidatus Methanomethylicaceae archaeon | reverse complement strand
AGAGTTGTTTTTACTGCGACGCTGTATTCCATAGGTCTGCAATAATACTGGTTAAAAAAACTATCGCGACGCGAGCTTGCGTATGCATGAGTATATGTCGTAGCACTCTTGTATGTCGGCAACTCTGCCTGTGAGAGACAGCTGGTTAATCAACTCGACTACGTGACAGGGACAGCCCTCTGCCTGTCCTGACTGACATGCAGAAAAGCACTGCCTCGGCACATATGACCGGCCTACTATATTCATGCCAGACACCAGTATATACAAGTCACCCATTTTAACAACGCCAGTAACCGCAGACATGTTTGCTATGAGTACCGTATGGTAAAAAACCTTTTCCTCCCCGCTGACCTCCTCCCCGCCCTAAAGGACGGGGCTTTCCGCCCCCTTAACCCCCTTTGCTGTAACTAAGTCTTTGAGTAATTGAGTTTAATCGTAAGCATTACGTTGTCGGTTGTGCTGATGCCTGAAAAAGATATTGTAGCGGTAAAGAGTGTGTTGCCTTTACCGTCTTTGAAACTTACAGTATATGATTGTGACGATATTCCTGAGAATACGCCTGTCTGTATAATCACCGTATCGCCGCTCATAGACATAGTAGCAGAAGTGCTTACACTGCCTATATATAGCGTACCGTATATTGAAGTTGTAAACTTAGACTTAAACAAGTCGTACGGCCTAGTGTATACCGTGTTTATGTTGCACGACATATCTTAACTACTTGTCTGCTCTGTGACTACAATAGTCGCCGGCCCAATGATTTGCGAC
>JBMFMY010000272.1:0-802 GCA_049970435.1 Candidatus Methanomethylicaceae archaeon | reverse complement strand
GGATTGGGAGAGAGATAGATATGTTCTTGAGCGGGGCAAAGGAAGATCTTATGAAACCTTGAACACCCTTGGCATAAGAGAGTGTGAAGGCAATCCCGTGATCTAAGATTGGTCTTATAATTCTTTTGAAGATGAGGTTGAAGATTGGCTATGGAAGTATACTATCATACCTTAGAACGTTTGACATTCTCCACGAGTGAAGTCGGGAGATTCTTGCACACAACCACCTCAACACTTAGGAGCGTGTCCGTTTCAGCGTTCACCCCCTCACTGTTCAGCGGCTGCCTGCAAAGGGGTGTGCCACCACCCAGTTAACGGCTTCCACAGGACTCAAGCCTTGAGCAAGCCCTATATGCTGGAGCCTCCCTCACCCAATTCAGTCCGGAGCCTTATTCCAGCATTTGGACATCCGGACCACATGCGAGCGACATGCCCAAAACTTTTATTATCAAAATTACATTTAAACCTTTTTTTATCGGCGACTTATTCCAGAACTAAAGTTCTAGGCTTTCTCGCCGAATCATTTGTAAGGGTATGTTGAAGCCTCCTGAGCTGGATAGAGTGCTGAGCAAAGAGAAGATAATGGGTGCGCAAAATGTTATTCTTTAATTATTTTTGCAATTCTTTCACGGTCATCTAAACTTCTAACCCTGATAAAGGAGTGAAGTTCAGGGTCAAGGGGTTTAAGATCAACTTCTATGGGAATAAAAGATACATTTTGTAGTATATTAGGTATCTGATCAAATTTTAGACAACCTTCTTCAGTTGATAAAAATTTTTTTAGAACTTCAGTCCTGTAGGC
>JBMFMY010000271.1:0-817 GCA_049970435.1 Candidatus Methanomethylicaceae archaeon | reverse complement strand
CACCTCATCCCGTCCCACCTTAGAAGCAAGGGGTGTGCCACCGCCCCGTTAACGGCTTCCGCAGGAGGCTTAGCCCCCTGAGCAAGCCCTATATTCAATACGCCTACAGCGTCTCTATTTGCTTCTAGCCTGCAGTTTAAGCATTTGAAGAGCCTTCCTTTGGTTGTTATATCTTCGGAGCCGCAGAATGGACAGGTGCTCGATGTCTTATACTCGCCTACTTCAATAACCTCTATGCTGTATTCTTCAGCCTTTTCTTTAAACCTTCTTATGATGTAGTCGAAGCTCCAAAAGTTGTTTATCATGGTGTTTGTTTTTCCGCTATGATTGTTGCGTCTTATACCCTTCAACCTTCCAAGTACTATTTTTGAGATTCCGAGCCCATATGCAGTTTCAACGACTGATTTAATCATGGTGTTTACCGCGTGCTTGAACCTCCACTGACGGATTCTGTATAGTTTCCTAAGCTTCCTCGATGTTTTAGCGCTGTTGGTTTTGGCTAGTCTGCTCTGCTCTTTTGCTATTCGCTTTGTCCAGTACCACCAGTCTGATAGGGTTGCCCTGCCTGAATACGCTATAGGTTGCTTTAACCCTTTGAACCATATTGTGGTAAAGTTTATCACGCCTAGGTCTATGTAGAGGGACTTGTTGCCTCCACGCTTAGGAGGCTTCTCTACTTCAGCGGTCATAAAGCCCCTCCACACTCCGTCAACATCATCATAGGCTATTTCAAGCCTGCCCTGCTTGCCAGAGGGACAGCCCTATCGGGCTCCCCATCAAACCAGACGTAACACCTCCTCAACCAGCATATCTGTAG
>JBMFMY010000270.1:0-826 GCA_049970435.1 Candidatus Methanomethylicaceae archaeon | reverse complement strand
ACAGCGTTCTTGAGGATGGGTATGAGATCTGGATTTGCCATTAAGTACCTTGTTATGGAATCCTTTTCCATATTGACCGCTCCGTCAGAAGAGGTCTAGGTCGTTCTCATGCTTGTCGAACCACTCCTTGAGTGCCATCCTGGTTATCTCGGTTTTGAGTCCATGGGGTATCTTCCTTTTTCTTGCGGTGACTGCCATGAGGTATGCATTGAGCCTTTTGGCTATATCATCGGGTAGCCAGACGTTAAGATACTCCTTTCCTTTGTTTTCACCACTCATAATAATCCCCAAATTTATATATACCAAATATAAATTTAAATCTTTAGCATATATAAAAAACATTAAACAATAAACTACCACTTTTCCCTCATCATCTTCACAAGGCGCTGAGGTGACAGCCGGACGTACTCATCTGCTGTTTTTATCGACTTCCAGCCGAGGAGGGCTTGGATGCTCAAGCCGTCGAAGTCCTTACCTGCCAGGATGGATGCAAAGGTCCCCCTTAGGACATGAGGGAATACCCTCTTCCTAAGACCTGCCCTTTCTGCCACCGTTTTGACGATCCTCCAGGCCTCGATCCTGTTCGGTACTACTTCGCTGATCGAGCTGTGATCCATGAAGAAACCCTTCAGAACAGGCTCGACCTCTGGCAGTATAGGTATGGATCTTGCTGCCTCTGGAACCTTTACCCTCCACATGTTCTTTATCTTTATCCTCTCCCCAGTGGACCAGTCGATTACTGTCCTCGGCCTCCTGCACTCGTAGTGGATGGTGCACGGCTGACCCTCTGGTATTGTTATGAACCCTCCCTTCCAGTTTATCCAAG
>JBMFMY010000269.1:0-832 GCA_049970435.1 Candidatus Methanomethylicaceae archaeon | reverse complement strand
ATAAGGTTATTTATAAACGCATTATCTAAAAGAGTTAAGATTAATGCAGCCTACGCTTTCGGAAGTAGGGTGCGTGGAGACTGGCTTAAAGACAGCGACATAGACCTTATAGTAGTTTCTGAAGACTTCAATAGCATGCCTTTCACAAAAAGAATGGATATCATTGAAGAAGTACAGTGGAGCATACGTATTAGACCACATATTGAAGTTGTACCCTTAACCTCAAAGGAATTTAATGAAAAGTTGAATAGTTCAACAGTTGTAATTGATGCATCAAGATATTGGAAGAAAATATTATAAAAAAATTTAATAGTGTCCCAAGTTTAATGGACAATGGGACTAATGCTGAAAGCTGATGAAAAAGTAAAGGATAAGGTTTCAGACGAAACAGTAGACAGCTACTCCACGGCTGAAGCCGGGAGCTTGGGATGGTGGTACCAACGCGAGAGCTGACTAGCCTAAGTGCCTTGAGCACTACGTCCGTTGGGCTAGAAGGACGTATGGATGCCTCCCTAGTCCATACCTCTCCGGCAGAACCAATTAATGCCATGCCTGAAAGGGCTAAGCCTAGTGGGCATTGGCGAATGGAAATTCACCCAGCCGATAGAGCTGGAGTGGGCGTAATCGCCCCTGGGGCGCCAGCCCCTCCGCAGAAAGGGCTGAGTGTCCCCAATTCCTCTCCACAACTAAAGTCAGGAGTCTCCTTGGGGTGTTTCTATGAGTAAACAGTTTAAAAGGTTCAAGGATGCAGCTAAAGATTTCATTTTTGGAATGACCACCTACGATTACACGGTTGAACTAAAGCATAAAATGTTCCAGCATGAATGTATTC
>JBMFMY010000268.1:0-831 GCA_049970435.1 Candidatus Methanomethylicaceae archaeon | reverse complement strand
ATTCCAAGCTTTCTACAGAAATCTTCAAGAAAATTATCTACAAAAACCTTGTCTTTGACGTATATGGTATTAAATTTTTTAACAAAAGCTAAAGCCATCTGCTCTGCTTCTGCATCAAGTTCAATACTTCTACCATTATATTTTACACTTAATCCAATAGGCCTGTATTCTGGAACATATACGCCATGGTGTACCAGTTGTCGCATATAGCATGGGCACAGACATTTGATGTCTTAAAAATTTTGTTAAAAAAATTGTATAGCCTAATAAAAGCATTTTAAATTTTTATTAAAATGTCTTCTTCTATCCTCTTACAAAAACTTGACAAGAAAGCTTAGAGCTTTAGCTCTGGGATGAATTGTCGAAGTGTTTAAGTATGCGTTTAACGATAAAGTTTTGGGCATGTCGCTCGAATGTGGTTTGGATGTCCAAAGGCTGGAATAAGGTTCTGGACTGAATTTGACATTAGGCTCCAGCATAGAGAGATAGAACATAATCCCAAGTCCCTCATGGAGGGATAACGGGCTGGTGGCACAGCCCTTTGCAGACAGCCGCTGAACAATGAGAGAGCAAATGCTGAAACGGATGTGCTCCTAAGCGTTGAAGTGGCTGTGTGCAAGAATCTTCCTGGCTTCAGCCGTGGAGAGTGTCAACTTGAGGGTGGTTTAATGCTGAAGGTAGTTTAAGAGTTCTCAAGTGGAGGCTTCAAGGAGCCTTATAAGATTGGTGTTCAAGAAACTGTAGCCTCTACGCCTTAATAGAATATTATTATAATGTTTGTAGGATCTGCCATATCCTTATATGCAGTTTACCATTTTGGTGAAACAGTTG
>JBMFMY010000267.1:0-851 GCA_049970435.1 Candidatus Methanomethylicaceae archaeon | reverse complement strand
GGAGGCACAATGACGCATGAAGCGGTACTTTTAGGTGTGCCCTCAATATCATTATTTCCTGGAAAGGCAACATTAATAGAATCATTTCTAATTAGAAAAGGTTTAGTGATAAGGCCAAAAGGTTCAGGAAATGTTAATAAAATAATCCGACACTTTCTCTATAATGTTAAAAGTAGAAGCCAATTCAAAAAGAAGGTTAAACTTCTTTGGTCCATAATGGAAGACCCTAAGGAAAAAATAGTTTCAAAAATAGAACTCTTTAGAGAAAAAGTTTAAACCATCTAATTTGTATGGGAAGAGATAGCCCGGTGGTGTAGCGGTCAAGCATAGCGGGCTTTGGAAGCATGTAGACACAAATACACTAGTCTACTTGCTGAGGAAACCCGCCGACGAGAGTTCGAATCTCTCCCGGGCTACCATTAAACTATAACTATTTTGCTCAAATATCTGCCAAATATTTTACAAGCTTGTCCTTTAATAATCGACAAATGTGGGAATATTCTAACTTTAGCTTCAAAAATTTTGAACATAATGTTTTCAGTTCTCTATTTTATATTACTGCTTTTGTAAGGTTTCAAGTTTTTCGAAAATTCTAGTATATTCCACTCTTTCTTCACTTCCTGTTTCCAAGTCTTTTATAATACATTTATTTTCTCGGTCTTCTCTTGGAGCTAAAATTATTGTATGGCTACTGTACTTTGATGCGTAGGCAAGCTGTTTCTTTAACTCTCTAGAATAAATATCCATTTCCGCAGCATATCCTCTCTTCCTAAGTTCTGTGACAATAGTCTGTGCCCTATTCTGTAATTCTCCTGTCACGAACGCTACAAAAATCCTTTTTCTCTTATCTA
>JBMFMY010000266.1:0-869 GCA_049970435.1 Candidatus Methanomethylicaceae archaeon | reverse complement strand
AAGGTCAATTAATCTTTTAGCATCCAGTTCATCGGATTTTATGGTTGCTTCTGCTATCAACCTTGCTTTTTTTGGATGTACCATCTTTACCTGTACATTCAGATCCTCTAGATATCTTAGAGTTCTTTCAGATACAGATCCAGCTTCAATTATCACACTATCTATATCATCTTCTTTTTTGAGAAAATCAGACCATCACTGCTCTGTATTAGAAAATCTCATTTTTGCTATCACTTTATTATTCTCTTCAATAATCCCCAGGCAATATCTCCTATGTATATCTACACCTATCAGGCTAATATCTTCACCTCCTGAGAAAGGCACATATTGAAATGGCCTTTCTCATATTTAAGGAAAAAGCATTTCAAACTGTACAACTGAGCTTTCCCTCAGAAATATTTAAATATTGGAAACTCATATATATAAGTATGATAAATATTCTATCCGTTAACTTCCCCCTTATTGGAGAAGCTGAATTAATTGGGATAATAGTTTTGGCATTCCTAATGTATTACCTCACAAGAGAGCTGTTTAGAATTGAAAATATTATTCTCTACGCTGACATTGTATTCACAATTGTATGGACGGCAGCTTCCACTACATCTATATCACAGGCTTTGGGGATACCACTGATTGGTTTTTTAGGCTTAATCTTTTATTACTTATTTTTGGGCTTTGTTGGTTTATCTGCTGTTCTAGCGCTGGCATCATACCTGATGTTCATTAAGAAGTATCTACAGTTTAGAGAACTAAAAAATAAGTATGAAAAACTGGAAAATGACTACAATAACTATGCAAACAAATATGAAACCATTAATAAAAACATCAGGGATGTCATAAAGAAGAGTTTAAATAATATAAACGAGGAG
>JBMFMY010000265.1:0-966 GCA_049970435.1 Candidatus Methanomethylicaceae archaeon | reverse complement strand
GTCGATGCTGAAGAAAAGCCTCTGATGCCGTGCATGCCAGCCAGAGCGAGAATGCTGAAGAAAGGCAAAGCAATAGCGAGATGGAGCAAGCTCGGAGTCTTCTACCTGAAGCTGAAGTGTGCTGTTGAGCCGAAGGACCAGGTGCTGGCTGTTGGGGTCGACCCTGGCAGAAGGTTTGAGGCAGTATCCGTCGCCGGCTCAAAGGACACCGTCTTAAACATAATGCTGGAGGCTGCTGACTGGGTCAAGGAGGCATTAAAACAGAGGAGGCAGATGCGTAGGTTTAGAAGGTATAGGAAGACGAGGAGAAGACCATACAGGTGCAATAATAGGCTTAGGAATCAGAGGAAAGGTTTACCTCCACCATCTACAAAGGCGAGGTGGGATGCGAATAGGATAATTCCGCAGCTGAAGAAGGTGATTCCCATATCTCATGCAGTCGTTGAGGACGTAAAGGCTGTAACTAGAAGGGCGTGCAGAAGGTGGAACGGCAGCTTCAGCCCAATTGAGGTTGGAAGACAGTATTTCTACGCTATGCTTAAAGCCATTGGTTTAAATGCTGAAGTGAAAAGCGGAAGCGAGACCAAGTTAAGGGACTCCTTGGGCTTGAAGAAGATTAGGAGCAAGTCTGAGCCTGTCTTTCTTCTCTTCGAGTCGCAGTGTGTGGGTTCATGGTGCCTCGCGGCCATGGCAGCTGGGGCAAAGCATCCCACAACGAGAGGACTATACTACATGGTTCCTTTGAGGTGGCACAGAAGGCTTAATAGAATGGAGCCGGAAAAAATTGGAGTAAGGAAAAGAAGATACGGCGGAACTATCTACCTTGGACTAAAGAAGGGAACTTTAGTGAGACATATAAGATATGGGCTATAATATATAGGAGGCAATTAAAAACATGTTCAGCCTGCACAGCTTAACGGGAAGGAGAATAACGCAGAACGCAAAGAGAAGCGACTTCAAAATCCT
>JBMFMY010000264.1:0-996 GCA_049970435.1 Candidatus Methanomethylicaceae archaeon | reverse complement strand
CATCAAAAAACTTTCTACACGAGAACGGATACGAGAAAGCTAAAGAGCTATTCAATCTAAATACTGCCCTAATCCAGACGGCAAGGGACAAGGCTTTTGAGATCTTAAAAGGCTTCGAGGAAACCAAAAGAGAATAGTGTTTTGAGGCTTGAGAGGATATCCATGCGCTTCGAGAGAAGATGCTGCAGCTTCTCAAAAACGACAAACTCTCTGAGACCGTATTGGCTTACGTTGAGCCTGAAGAGGCGGGAGAGAATCAGCTTACCAATAGTATTCGGAGAGAGGATGGAGGAAGCCTTTAGGGGCGAATGGAAGTTTTCAACCGTCGAGATGGTTAAGCGATACGGGGAATGGTATGCCCACTTTCTTCTAGAAGACCTTTGAGATACCAGACGAACCTGAAACTGTGATAGCAATAGACAGAGGAGAGGTCAATCTGGCTGTTTCTGCTGCTATTTCAAAGGAAGATCCGAATAAGCCCATGAAGGGACAGTTCTGGAGAGGAGGAGAGATCAAACGGATAAGAGGGCTATGCGCCCACATCAGAAGAGAGCTTCAAGAAAAGCGCAGGGTTGGTAAAGTTAGCTTAAAGGGAAAGAGAGACGTAAGGTAAACCAGCAACTCCACATTACAGCCAACCAGATAGTCGCCTACGCCAAGCAGCTCCCGAAACCGGTAATATTGATGGAGGACCTAAATTAAATGGAATCCCAAAACAAGTCTAAGGAGCTTAACAAAAGGCCCCACTCGCTGCCCTTCAGAAAACTTCAATAATAGAAAAGGCTCTTCTAGAGGGAATAGACGTAAATACCCTTCAAAGAGGGAGACCGAGAATACATCTAAAACCTGCCACATGTGCGGGCATGCTGCCCAAGTAAAAATAAAAATAAAAGTAAAAAGGAGAACCTTTAAATGCCCAATGGCCTAACCTACAAGAGACCTAAACGCATGCATCAATATAGCCCATGCGTCAACGGGACGCGTGGGATGGAGGAG
>JBMFMY010000263.1:0-1010 GCA_049970435.1 Candidatus Methanomethylicaceae archaeon | reverse complement strand
CCTAGCATAACCTACTTCAATCCTTTTTTCCTCTAATCCCAGTATCCGCTTTATCTCGCTCTCAGGTATCCTCCTTCTTCCACCAATCGTTCTAACAACTTTTATCTTCCCCTTTTTATCCCAGCGCTGAATAGTTCTCGTAGTAACTCCCAATAACTTTTTAGCCTCTTTTAGTGTGTAGAGCCTCTCCACAAGTAAAATTACAAATTATGTCTATTTAAATCTATCTGTGTTGAAACTGTTGGTGACGGCTTCTGTTAAAAAGCTTTGCTCATATAAATGAAAGGTTTAAAACTCCGGATTTTTCAATAATCTTTGAAGGAGTTATTGCGATTGCTTTAGCTGGAATCTTCTACAATAACCTAGATTTTCTAGCATCTATAGTTAATTTTGGAAGTTTATTTACCTATCTTTTTATACACCTCTCGGTAATAAAGCTTAGAAAAACAAAACCAAATGCAAAAAGAGGGTTTACTACATTATACCCTTTCTTCCCAGTAATTGGAGCAATAAGCTGCATTTTACTAATGTTTTATTTAAGCAACAATGCAAAAATTATGGCAGCAATTTGGGGATTAATAGGAGCAATTGTTTATTTTATAATAAAAAGAAGGAATGCAGGGGGTGGGATTTGAACCCACGAAGGCTCTAAGCCACAAGGTCCTAAGCCTTGCGCGTTAGACCAGGCTCCGCCACCCCTGCATAAATCTTTTTTTATTTTTGCGTATTTATTTTTTCTTTTTATAACCTTTAAAATGATAGAAATTTGTTTTTGCACATCAAAAGAAAAAAAATATAAAAAGAACTTGATATATTTTGAAAATGTTAAAGAAGAAAGAAAAAGAAATAAATTTTCTAAAAGACCTTGGTTTTAGCGATTCTGAAATAAAGCTTTATCTTAAGCTTCTTTCTCTTGGAAAAGCAGATTCAAGAGCTATTTCAAAAGCAACTGCGATACCCCTTCCAAGGGTTTATCCGATAGCTGAGAAGCTTGCTGAGAAAGGCCTTAT
>JBMFMY010000262.1:0-1028 GCA_049970435.1 Candidatus Methanomethylicaceae archaeon | reverse complement strand
CGCTCATCGGCAACTCTCAGCTGAAGAGGACCAGCCGTCAGGACTCTTATCGGCCGTGCAGAGGTGCATCAGGAGCTGGATCTGAAATGGTGTGAGGAAATAAGAGATTTGTTTCGGCTCTAATCCCTCACTTTCTGAAGAGGCTTCTTGCCGACAAAGTTAAATTTATTAAAAAACGTGATTATTACAGTTACTTAGCGGGGTTCTGAAATTTGTTCGGCTTCCCCTCTTCTTCGTTAGAATTTTTGGAGCGTTTAGTGCGATGATCCATGAGGAGATTTTCTACCTCACTGTCTTGGGTGCGCTCCTTCACGATATAGGCAAGCTGGGATGGAGGGGTGCAGGCGGGGGAGGGCACACCCACGAATACTACTCCAGAGAGTTCGTCTCTGGCCTTCCGAGTCCAATGCTACCAAGCGGAAAACTCTTGGACATTAAAAAACTTGGTGAGATCGTCTACCGCCACCACGATGAAGACCTGGAGGATCTCGAACCAGATCTCAGGACTGCGATCCGCATCATCCAAGCAGCCGATCGCCGCGTCTCTGCGATCGAAAGGGAGGAGGTGCCAACAGAGGAACCAGAGGAACCCCTCGAATCCATATTCGAGAAGATCTGCATATGCATTGACAGGAGGAACCACGGGGGACAGGAGGCGCACGTATACCGCCCATCCCCGCTCCAACTCGACCGAGACTTTATATTCCCAGTCAAGAGGGGCAGGCTTGACAAGCAAGAGATGAGGGAAAGATCGCGCGAGCTGTGGAGGGGGTTGGCGGGGCTGAGGGCCTCCCTTCCTAGAAGGATCGGCAGGTACATTGACACCCTCTACTACATGCTCAAGGAGTACACCTCCTTTACGCTCTCCGCAGGCTACAAGGCAAGACCGACCGCTCCACTCTTCGACCACCTGAAAACAACGGCCGCCGTCGCGTCGTCCCTCTACCTCTACTGCATGGAGAAGGGGGTATCGCCCAAGGATTTGAAGCAGGAAGCATTTGCCCTCGTATTCGGCGATGTATCGGGTA
>JBMFMY010000261.1:0-1111 GCA_049970435.1 Candidatus Methanomethylicaceae archaeon | reverse complement strand
GTAGGATGGTGCGGCTTTGAAAGAGGCTTACAGCAACTTCATGAGGGCTATCCGAGAGGGGAAGTTTGTATTCACTGGAGAGATTGAGCCTAAGAAGACCGTGAAGTTGGATGGGATTGTAAACGTTGCCAAGACTCTCAAGGATCACGTTGTGGCTTGCAATGTGACTGACAACCCAAGGGCGAGGGCATATTTGAGCAGTGTCGTGGCATCTTACGTGATTCAGAGGGACGCAGGGCTAGAGACCATATGCCACATGACGGTTAGGGACAGGAACAGACTGGCGCTGATATCGGAGCTCCTAGGAGCCTCTGCGCTGGGAATAAGGAACGTGCTGGTGATCAGCGGGGACCACGCGACAGGAGGAGACAACCCCGGAGCGATGCCAGTCTACGACATAGACTCGACACAGTTCGTGCAGATGGTCAGGGGAATGGTCGATGACGGAGTGGATCTGAACGGAAACCCCATCGAGGGCGAGGTCAGGTTGCATGTGGGGGTAGTGGGGAACCCAAACGCCGAGCCACTGGAGGTTGAGGTCTGCAAAGTGGAGAGGAAGATCAGGGCTGGGGCGGAGTTCGTCCAGACACAGATAGTCTTTGATGTTGAGAGGGCAAAGAGGTTCATAAGGGAGCTGAACGATAGCTCAGTGCCGATCTTGATAGGGGTATTTCCCTGTAAGTCAGTCAAGGTCGCAGAGTTCATAATCAGCAAGATACCTGGGATCTTAGTCCCTAAGGAGTATGTAGAGGGTCTCAGAAAGGCAGAGTCTGGAGGAGACGGTTTGACAAAGAAGAAGAATATCGACGAGATAAACGTTGAGTACTTCTCGGAAATGATAAGGGAGCTGAGGAAGACGACAAGAGCAGCGGGGATTCATATAATGACTATGGGGTACGAGGAGATAGTCGGGAAGATAACTGATAGGGTTGAGAAGCACCTTTAGTTATGATAACATTTTTGAGGTCAAGGTTCTGTTAACTTATTGATGATTAAATTAGGATTTTCCCTAATTTTATGGCATGATGGCGGTTAAGGCAGTTGAAGTCAATTATAGCCCTTCTGAAGATGTTCTGAGGCTACTTGAAACTTTCAATTCCCTTTATTGGGA
>JBMFMY010000260.1:0-1146 GCA_049970435.1 Candidatus Methanomethylicaceae archaeon | reverse complement strand
GTTTCTTGGGTGCTTCGGTAGCTTCACGGAAGCCACTTCTCGAGTAACACCCAAATCAACCCCTCTTACTGCGTGGACGGGTTGAGCATAATAGATAGATGGAATCGGACAGATAGACGAATTAGGACAGATAGATGAAATTACTTCAAATACGACAAATCTTGAGAAAGATTCACAACCTCCTCTAAATGTTTTAAGGAGTCACTGGTCGAGGGTTACACCCTCGCAGTTGTGAGTCTCAGGCTGAATGTGTAAGGAACAGAAGTACTTTGTGCAGTAGGGGCACCTGAATGCTTCGCCCTCTTGACAACAAAAATCGCACTCCATGGCGCAGCCACCAATGTTTGTTAAAAGAATTCTCCATCTGTGCTTATAAACTATCCATGCGATATACCCGACTTTTAAGATGGGTTATAGAAAAGGATTATTTCATTAGTCGTGAAAATATCAATTTTGGAAATTAGGAAAAGGATTGTAGTAGATTGTAGTATTTCTTGCTGCGTCTTAGTGATTTATTTCTCAGGTCTTGTTGACCAAGCCCTTCATCAGTATGGTTTCGTTGTTCGGAGCTTTTATGAACACTGGTACATTCTTCTGCTTGGTCGCCCTATAGGAGACGAACAGCCACTCTCCCGTCTCAAGAGAGACTGTGGCGTCCACAAGGTCATAGCTGAGTCCAAAGGCCTCTGCTATGACATACCTGTCGTAGTACCTCGGGAGTGTGCTCACGAAGTAGCTGTGCAGCTGTTGCAGGGCGTTGGTGTTCAGGTGGGCAACCCTCTGGCTGCAGATCCAGCAGTTTGCCCTGTACTTCCTGCCCTGACGGAGCAGAGACTCCACAGCCTTGTTAGAATCTTCTGTGGCATCGGCGACAGCTGTCTTCTGGGGTATGAACTCCTGCGCCTCGTCCAAGACGGTCAGAACCGTCCTCTTGTAGCCCATTATCTTCTTTAGAAGGAGCAACTCCTTGATGAACCTTGAGACGACCTTCCTGGCTTCGATTGGTTCAGGGATGTAGACCACTCTAAGACCACCCTTTGAGACAGTCCTCCTGGCAAGGTCCTCAGGCAGCAAAGTTGTACCTCCCTCCTCAACATCCAGCGAGCGGTCCGTGATTATCTTCTCAACGGCTGACAGGGTTTCACT
>JBMFMY010000259.1:0-1173 GCA_049970435.1 Candidatus Methanomethylicaceae archaeon | reverse complement strand
GGTCTCAACGGACATTTCCTATCGCCTCTGATTTATTCAAAAGCTATTATCATTCTGCCTATATATTTGCCCTTGTGCATTGTGTCGAAGGCCTCATTTATCTCCTCAAGCTTCCACCTCTTGGTCACTAGCTCCCTGTATCTAACTGCTCCTCTTCTTGCTAGCCCTGCCACCTCCCTTAGATCAGCAACAGAGCCCCAGTAACTGCCTATTATATTCCACTCTTTGAGCGTAAGATCCTGCGTCGGGAAGCTGGCTTTCAGGGCGCCCAGTCCCACCAGCACGTAAGTGCCTCCTGGTGCCAGCAGCGGTAAGTATGTTGGTATATTGTTCTCGAGTCCGACAAAGTCCAATATTAATGGAATCTTTTTACTACCTACAATTTCCCTGATTTTCTTTATAGCATCTTCCTTCTTTGGATTTACTGTTGCATGTATCTTGGCTACCTTAGAGGCCAGCTCAAGAGCCTCATCCTTGATGTCCACCGCTATGACGTTTAGATAAGGTGCTAAAATGTTAAGATATTGAGGCGCATAAGAGCCGAGCCCTCCAACAGCCACAACTACGGCGAAGTCTTCTGGCTCTGCAAACTCCCTAACCATGTTCAAACCTCTTTTAACTGCCCTATATGGCGTTAAACCAGCATCAGTTAGCTGAGAAGCAGCAGCCAGGTCATCAAGACCCTCTACATTGACAAGATATCTATAGCTTGGGACCACAAAATATTCGCTATAAGCTCCACCATAAATTCCATAGGCGCCTGTCCAAGAGGGGCATGGCTTCGTTGCTAGCACATTATGTCCCTTTAATGTGTAGATATCATCCTCACTGTAATAAGCACCTTGAATCAGCACTTTCATCCCAACTTTAATGTGGTCCGGAACAGAATTCCCTTTTGCTGCAACATAACCGGAAGGCTCATGACCAAGGACCGCAGGAACTTTCTCAGGTAGGCCTGGAATCTCGCCTAACCATATGTGAAGATCTGTATGGCAAAGGCCACAACCAGCGGTCTTGATGAGAACCTGCTCCCCTTTAACCTCCGGCGCTTCTATGGTCTCTATGGCAAATGGCTCCTTATGCTTGTGAAAAACTGCTGCTTTGTAAACAAGTTTTCCACCAACCATCCTTTCACCCCTTCAAGCCCCCTTAAGGGGCCTCTTAATTTTCAAG
>JBMFMY010000258.1:0-1196 GCA_049970435.1 Candidatus Methanomethylicaceae archaeon | reverse complement strand
TCGTCGCGTACGCACATCTATTACTTAGTCTACATCCGCCAAGAGGGTTGGTAGGGCTTGGGGCTGTTCCCCGGCCAGCGATACCTCTTCCTCTGTTTCTTAACGTGTGGGTTAAGTTCAGGCACCGAAGAGAGCAGTGCGGGTGTGTAGGGCTGCCTGAGTTCGTTGAACATTTCATCAGCTGTTCCTATTCTCCGTTATCTTACCTAAGTACATCACCGCCACGCAATCGCTCATATACCTAACTGCGGAAAGATCATGCGTTACTAGCAGGTAAGTAAGTCCGAGTTTTTCTTTGGATAAGATGAGGCAATGACTCAACGAGAGCTGAACCCCGAGGTCCGTAAATGTCACTAACGTTTATAACTGTAATGTACCGAGTGCAGATAACCGCATCTCAGGAGGAACACGTGTTGGTACATGCACAGAAGTTCAAGCAATCTGGCTTCCCCGCATCAACGAGGTATTATTTTAAGGTTCTCTAACCTAGGTATATTTTGGTGAAGTGATGAAAATTTTAATCGTAGGCGGCGGGCCTGTGACTCAGGAATTGCTCAAGGCATTTGACGCTGAGAGGGAGTTGAAAAGGAACGAGGTAATGGTGGTTGAGCTGGACCCTGAGACCGCTGAGGAACTGAGCAAATCCTTCGACGTTGTGGTTATCAGGGGCGATGCTAGGGATATATCACTCTACGAGACCCAAATATCTTCCCTAGTGCCCATCAACGAGTTCGACGCGGTTCTGGCGCTGACCGATCGCGAGGAGGTCAACGTGTTCGCTCTAACGCTGGCTAGGCATTACGGCTCTGCAGTCAGGTTAGCAAGAGTCAGGAACGTCAGGGTCGGCGAAGTCATCTCCAAGCTGGATTTAGGAACTCCCATCATAGTGCCGACCATAGTGAGCAACTTCATCAAGACTTACCTGCAGACACTACTGCAGCCCAAACTACTTGGTGAGGTCGACGAGTACAAGATCTACTGCCTGACGGTCTCAGGGACCGACAAAGTAGTCAACAAGAGGATTGAGGAACTCCAGTTGCCTGAGGATACCAAGATCCTCTTCATTTTCGACGGGATGAGGCTCCACATACCCAGCAAGGAGGAAGTGATCAAGGAGGGTCAACTCCTGTACATACTGACCAAGACCTCCGACATCAACGTCATAACAGAGGTCTTTAAAGGGTGAGTTAAGGGAC
>JBMFMY010000257.1:0-1202 GCA_049970435.1 Candidatus Methanomethylicaceae archaeon | reverse complement strand
ACCAGCGCACTGGCGCCTTAGGGATCCATGCATCTGTGAAGATATACCGTAAGAAGAGATTAATTTTCGGTTATCATCCCATTACGGAAGGGGAGTTCCTGCCGATAAAGTTAAAAGAAGTACTAGATCTGACTTTGAAAGCATCAAAACTCTGCTAAAGCTCCTGTTCGTTTCAGTGGTGGGCAACTCAAAGCTCCACAAGGGTCTCAGTCTTCAGCACGCCCTCTAGGCCTGCTATCTTCTTAACCAGCGCTCTTATGCCATCTCTGTCGTTCACGTTGCAGAAAGCTACCACGTCAAATCTGCCGAAGGTGGGGAATGCGCTCACAACTTCCGGCATCTTCTCCAATTTTCCGACGACATCGAGTACAGAGACCTTCTCAGCGTTTATCAATACAAGAACCTGGACCAAAGATCTCACCTCACAAAAGCGTCTCTATTAGAGTCTCGGTCGACACAACACCAGGGATCTTGGCTATCTCGTAAACTGTTATACCAAGCTTCTCTAGGGTGGGAAACTCATACTCAACAACAATGTCGTATCCTCCCAGCGTCTCGAAGGCTCTTCTCACACCTTTTATCTCCTTTATTCTCTTCAGGACCTCGGTAGCAGTCCCAGGCTTGCAGTGTACCAATATGCAGGCTAGAACCAATAGAAACCCCCCTACACCTATCACAGTTTCACTAGGAACTTATAAAGTGGGTGGCTCTTTTCAATGGTCTTCCCCTTCAACTTCTCCCCGTACGCCTTAATGCCCTCAACCGTTGCAGCTGCCTCGAATATATAGCTGGCCGCCTTAAGCGGTCCATAGAGTATGAAATCCGCTCCTGCCAACTGGATCATGGTGTTGAGTGCGACGTTTATCGATCTAGCGACCCTCTTTGTAACCTTCTTTTTCAACAATGGCTGGTAGGCAACGTTCGAGGGCGCACATCCGGCAGGCAACCCCAGCTCGCTCTTGACGACCTTTATGGACTCTGCGGCCAGCCACACACTCGTGAAGTCTATTATCCCTACGTCTACCGCCATGTTGACAATCCCGGCGGATCTGCATCTCTCCAAGAGCCCCTCCTTCAGAGTCTGCACCTTCTCCTGAGGGTAAACAGTCGCTGGGTCCAAAGTCTGGATTATGGCGAATCTGATCCCACTCTCCTTTATACATTCGAGCTCCCGCTCACTCGTTGCAGAGGATATGGAGTTG
>JBMFMY010000256.1:0-1214 GCA_049970435.1 Candidatus Methanomethylicaceae archaeon | reverse complement strand
GTAGGAAATTGAAGTCAAGGAAGTATTACTGGGAACTAGTAGAAGAGATAAGGTCATTGGTGGACTCCATCAACTTTGGAACATCGCTCGTCATAGTTGAAGGGCAGAACGACGAATTCGCGTTGAGGGAACTTGGACTAAAAATACCAGTTTGCAGATTCCGAAGCCTCGGACAGTCAGAGACACTTTTCGTTGAGGAGTTCTCAGAGAATTACAGGGGCAGAAGTGTAGTGGTAATGCTGGACTTTGATGAAGAGGGGACCAGGATGGCTGAGCGAATAACCAGAGAGCTGGAGGAGAGGGGAGTGAAGGTTCAACACTACTTTAGGAGGGCTTTTAAGGAGATCCTATTGAAAGAGGGTGTTCGGCACATAGAGGAGATAAAGGCGATTAAGCAAAAGTCCTTCTTTTAGGGTAGCCAATTTATATTTGTGACTTCAGACGAAAGATATTGGTGTGGAGAGGGCTCAGGTTTGGTGCAAGTTGGGTTTGAGCCTAAGATCGTATTCATCTGCCCCTTGTGTAGCAAGGAGGTTGAGGTTGTGTACGAGAGGGGCAAGGGATGCTGGACCTCAGAGCATGCGAATTGCCTGAACTTCACGGTGCTGAGAAATCTACCAATCAGCTCACCTGCTCCTCAAGGACCGCTGGTATTCATAACGTTGGACTCAGATTTCTCAGTGATGGAGGCTGTCGAGAAGCTGAGGGAAGTTCTTGGAGAGGAGGCTGACAATTTGAAGAGGCAGAAGCTGGAGGCAGGCATCAAGAGGCTCGAGTCTAGGCGAGGATTTGCGGATAAGAACTTACAGCGAATATTGGAGGCAATTAGGTCGGGGGCTTTCGGGCTCAGGATAACATCGGGTAAGGATACTTGGGCAGTAGTTTGGAGGTCTGGAGATAAATTTTTTGGTACGGCACTATCTGGGAACAGGGTGCTGAGGAGGGGTGAGGCAATACTGGCGACAGGCAATATGGAAGAGTTACAGAAATTCGTAGAGTATTGGCTGCACTATTGGGAGGGGGGAAGAGCAGTTTCAGATTGATTTGCGATTTAAAGTAGAGTTCAATTGACTTAAGAGAGTTTTGGGCGGGTTCATTGTTGAGTGGACTTGTTTATGATTATCACTTATTTCAAACCGGGTCGATTAGAGATCTAGAGATGTGACCTCCTCCCCTCGCTTACGCAAGGGGCTTCCACTTTTCCTTTCTGTTAT
>JBMFMY010000255.1:0-1215 GCA_049970435.1 Candidatus Methanomethylicaceae archaeon | reverse complement strand
ACTCATATTGCAAGGTATTCTCCGAGACCACATACGCCAGCGGCTGCAATGAAACAGATTCCCGAGTCGGTAAAGAAAAAGAGGAGCGAGTATCTTTATCAGATACTGCACGAGATCCAAATTGAGAAGAATGCTGCGTGGATTGGAAGGATTGTAGAGGCTACAATTGTAGATTTTTATTCAAAAGGCGGAATGATTGCAAGAACAGACGAATACAAGACTGTAGCGATTCCAGGCTGTGGCCGCTCCCTTCTAGGGCGGAGGGTCAAGCTACTCGTGGAGGAGGCCACTCCATATTACCTAATAGGAAGGATCAGCCACCACTAACCGGAGGAAGTATGGAGACTTCCTTAGAAGAAATTGGCTCCATAAACCTCTCTTTGGGAATCTCTTTTGAATCGTTTAAAATCCTGTACCGCTCGTTAAATTTTCCATCTTTAATTAGGTATTTTTCAAGTGCTGGAGCTTGTGACGTAAGGTTGTTAATGATTTCAATTATTGTGGGTGGGCCCTCAAATTTCAACGTTATGGTGGATCTTCCGACAACCTCCTTTAGATTGGCAAAGAGTCTTACGTTAACCTCAAACATCAGATTTATTCCTCATTTACCGATTTGTTGATCTCTTCTTCCATTATATGACCCTTGCAGGTTACTTTAACTTTTTTTACACCCTCAACGTTAAGCGCTGCTTTCTTTATCTCCGATGCAAGGTAGAAAGCTATTGGACACATCGGACTAGAAGGTACAAATTCAATATTTACCAGCCCTTCGTTCTCTTCAATTTTGTTTACAAGTTGCATGTCAACCATACTCATGCCAGTTTCGGGGTCCATCACCCCTTTGAGCGCCTCTAAAACTTTGTTTTCGATTTCTTTGCCCATAAGTTACTCCTCGAAATTAATTTCGCAAAGCATTATAAAAATATGTGCCACAGAAGATGTTAAGCTAAATTCTAGTAAAAGCGTTTTGAGAAGGTCAAATTTACTGTTTTCCAATATTATAGGATTTCTGTGAGCCGCCCGCTGCTGAAATCCTGTGGGCTTCCTGCTTCAACGATGATTGCTGGCATATCCAGCAGAGGTCCCAAAAAGGCTTATCAGGGCTGTCCATCCCCTCATCTTTATCCAATTTGAGATCCAGTCTAAAGGGATCTTCGTAGGTCAAACCTTCTGATGTGCCCTTTGGGGGATCTTAACCACCAGAGCACCAGCCCT
>JBMFMY010000254.1:0-1222 GCA_049970435.1 Candidatus Methanomethylicaceae archaeon | reverse complement strand
TTGACGCTCTCCACGGCTGAGGCCGGGAGGTTCTTGCTTCTAAGGTGTTCATCGGTTGGTTGTTCGCTGCCCTTTTAGGCTCCCATATATTCCGTTCCACCCCAGAAAGGGTGATTTAAGAGCCGCCACCCCGATAGCTGGGCACCATCCACTGTGGAGGGGCGCTATATTGAGTACGCCTACAATGTACCTGTGGGCCTCGAGGCCGCAGTTTAAGCATTTGAAGAGCCGCTTATGTTTATATGTCCAGTCTGACATGCACCTTGGAAAAACGCTCGATGTTTTCCCTTCATGCTCCTCGACGGCCTCTATCCCATATTCTTCCGCCTTCCCTTTGAGCCTTCGGATCATGTAGCCATGGCTCCAGGAGTTATGCACCATGGAGTTTGCCTCACAGTTCCCTTCTCCTCCTTTTCTAACGCCTTTCAGGTCTCCAATAACGATCTTCGAGAGCCCGTCTCTGCGTGCGCCTTCAACTATGGCCTCTATCATGGCGTTCACTGCGTGCCTAAACCTCCTCTGACGGATTCTGTACAGCTTTCTAAATCTTATGCTTTAGCTTTGTTCACTCTGGTTAGTCTGCTCTGCTCTTTGGCTATCCGCCTTTTCCAGTACCACCAGTCGTGCAGGAGCTTGTTTCCGCTGAAGGCCACAGCCTGCTTCCACCATAAGCCAAAAGGGCTGCGGGACGCCTGACGCCCAGAGTAGAGGGGCTTATCGCCTCTTAGAGGGGGCTTCTCCACCTTAACCGTCATAAAGCCCCTCCACACTCCGTCAACATCGTCGTAAAATATTTCGAGCCTTCTCTGCCTACCAGCCCATTTTAGCTCTCCCTTATACTTCAGCTTGAGCCCTTAAAGTACAGGTATTTTTTGTCGATCCTGTAGCAGTCGTTTCTAACGATTCTGAGCTCTCTTCTTCCGTTTTTCCAGTACCTTGGCATTGAAACCTTTATGTGTTTTGGAAGCCTTCCTTCAGCTTCAAGCCTCTTCAGCGCCAGAAAGCTTTTTCAGGCTTCGCTGTTCTTGTTTATTATCTGCTGGGCTGTTGCTGAGCCTATAAGCGGAGCGTATTTAGCGTATAAATGCTTAGGATACCATTCAAAACGCTTGTAGCGTATGTACGCCTGTCTCCTTTCGAAGTTCAACTCATTGTACAGCCTTGCACAGCCGTCAGCCAGTTTCCATAGGGCGGGGCGGCCTTCAACTATGAAGGTGTTGGC
>JBMFMY010000253.1:0-1233 GCA_049970435.1 Candidatus Methanomethylicaceae archaeon | reverse complement strand
GTACCCATGCTTCCAGGTAAAAATACTGGCTGACCATAGTCCCTGTAGGTTGTGGGTATCATCTCACTGTAATATTCATGCCTTCCTGGGAAACTCCTAGTAGCTCCTTTCCTATGAACAAATACATCCCTTAACTCTCCATCAACTTTGTGTTTTTCAAGCTTAACTATGTTATGAGCTACGTCGTATACAATCTTCATTGAGAGAGAATCTGCAGGCTGCTTGAAGACATGCTCGAAACTTTGTCTGACCCAGTGACTAATAGCTTGCCTATTTGCGAACGCAAAATTGACAGCGCATCCAAAAGCCATAAGATACTGAGCAGCTTCAGGACTGTTAGCAGGTGCACATGCAAGTTCTCTGTCAGGTAGCCTCAAATTGTATTTATGAACCGCTCTCTCCATAATCCTTAGGAAATCGCTACAGATCTGGTGTCCATACCCTCTGCTTCCGGTATGAATAAGAACTGTGACCTGTCCTTCCTCATAGAT
Source organism: Candidatus Methanomethylicaceae archaeon (assembly GCA_049970435.1). Taxonomy (GTDB): domain Archaea; phylum Thermoproteota; class Methanomethylicia; order Methanomethylicales; family Methanomethylicaceae; genus JBMFMY01. The sequence goes on along the minus strand of JBMFMY010000253.1, from coordinate 742 downwards.
TCCCATAACCTTTGCGATGTTTGGATCAAATATCTTCTCTACTCTCTGTATCTCTAAGAAGTGATTACCACTCCCAAGAGTTCCAATCTGAGCCTCTCCCCTGCTTTTCGCTTCTCTAGAAACTATAGATGGGTCGGGCTCCGGAATGTCTCCTGACTTGTACCGAGGATACCTTCCCTCTTCCTCAATGTGCTTATAGTCTTCACTCCAACCGAGTCCATACTTCTCTATGACATATCTAGCCCCCTCCATTGCAATCCTATCAAGATCACTATGAGTTACTCTGAAATCGCTTCGACGAGAGCCTAATCCAGCAGGAACATTCAAAAATATTGTGTTTATAAGCTCCTTAATTCTGGGCAACACATCTTTAACATGGAGATTCGTAACCATCAGTCTAACGCCGCAGTTAATGTCATATCCAACTCCACCCGGCGAAACAACGCCCTCGGTTGCATCCATTGCAGCCACGCCTCCAATCGGGAAACCGTAGCCCTCATGTGCATCTGGCAAAACGGCGACGTGTTTCATGACGCCAGGCAGCGTGGAGACATTGACTGCCTGTATCAATGTTCTGTCTGACAACATCTTTTGTAATAATTGTTCAGAAGCATATACATAGACGGGAGTCTTCATATCTCCTCGATATTCTTTCGGAATTAGCCACACATTGCTTGACACTCTCTGGAGTGGAATCTTGGCACTCATACTATACGTTATACATGCATGGCATTATTTAAAA
>JBMFMY010000252.1:0-1235 GCA_049970435.1 Candidatus Methanomethylicaceae archaeon | reverse complement strand
GCGTGAATGACTTTGAAGCAACTGATACCCTGATAGACCTTTATGAATGCGTTCTATATGCCGATGAAAAACCTGAAAATATCCAGGTGCGAAAGGATAAATCAGGAAAAGTCATAGTTGTTGAACCAAAAATAGGAGAGAGGAGAAAGGAAAGCAAGGAGATCCAATTAGAAAATGGAATTATGGAAATTCTAAAGAATGGCAAGACTGGTGATAACACCTTTGAAGTCGATATCAAAGTTTTATGGAGGTTGTTTAAAGACGGCAGGGTTCGCTATGAATTGCAGTGGATAAGTGATGAGCAAAAGAAAGATAGAAACTCCATATTTAAAATCAGAGATTTGATGGAGAGAGGTGGAGAGGCTACAGAGGAAGACCCAAGAATTGGACCTTTTAAAACCTATATTCTTGAATCATCAAATTATGATCCAGAAATTGGAGTTAAAGGTGATGAGGCAGAGTTTATATAGTGCACCAAATGAGGAATACAAAAGGCATATTGAGTTATGTCTGGGAAAGCTTGATATAGTTTTTCCTTTATTTCTGGGTGTGCTTAAAAAAATTTTTTCATTCATCGATGAGCTAAGGCTAAAGGACAGTTTTCAGAAAATGATACAGTATCATGACATTGGTAAACTAACTAAAAAATGGCAGGAAAATGTTGGAACGAATAAATCACTACCATCCCATTCTCCGGTTGGCGCATGTTATCTATGGAAAGTATTACCCGAGGGTTTAAGGCAGCCCATAAGCTTTGCCGTATTAATTCATCACACAGACAGTGGCCTCCTTGGGGACAACATTGAAAAACCTGATGTTCAGGCGATACTGGATGGAGTAGTTGACAATAGCGGTAATATAAAGTGGCACGAAGCAACCGAAAATTTAGATTCTGGTTTTTTCCCAGAAATTGCTAAAAATATGAATGTTCATGACTTAAAAGAAATGGCGAGGGGGTTAAGGATATGGGCAAGGGGTTGTAACTTATTAGAACAACACCAAAGAAGAATGCAGGCATCCCTTGCTCATCATATACTAAAACTCTGCGATATATCTGCTGCTACAGAGAGAAAAGATTATCAAAAGAAAGACGATCAAGATTACTATGGTGGTTGGTTAATGGTGGAGGGAATAAGGATGTATGTTGAGAATATTAAAGCAAGGAAAGAGGGATTTTAATATGAAATCAATAGAATTAAAATGTAAACTTATTACTCCTATGTTCATGGCTGGGG
>JBMFMY010000251.1:0-1239 GCA_049970435.1 Candidatus Methanomethylicaceae archaeon | reverse complement strand
CGCACTAGGCACTCGGTGTAGGCGTGCCTGAGAGCTCCCGTTATCAGTTGCTCCACGGAGGACATCTCCTCCAGGACGTCGCGCACCTCGACCACTTTCATGTTCAGGAGCAACTGTAGCGTCCGCGCGAAGTCGCTACCCGACTTGACGAGGGCGCGCACGTCGTCGGGTAGCGCCTGCTCTCCCCCGAACCACAAAGCCAGCGTGTCTATGTGGTACACACGCGGCGGGCTACTCGGCTCCCTGCCCGCCCGCCTCTTGTAGGCCATTATGAGCTCAGCCCTTGCCACGGTCACGGCTAGGGGGTTCACGTCGTAGCCAACGAGCGAGGAGAAGGCCCTGTCCACGTCCTCCTCCGCGTCGACCTTCCTGTGGAACGCCCTCACCAAGAACGTCCCCGAGCCGCAGAAGGGGTCGAGCACCGTTTTGCCCCTCAGGTCGAAGTCGCGGAGGGCGAAGTCCACGAGCCATATGGGCGTGTAGTACTCGCCTATTTTCCTCCTCGTGTTAGGCTCTATAAGCTCCTCATACAGAGCTCTGAAAACATCCTCTGTTAACCCAGCCTCCCAATCAATTAGGCTAGCCCGTAAAACAATTTCATCAATAACACTCCTCACTCTTTCATCATCGGAGAAAACTTTCCACCAGTTGAGATACGGTAGCGCTACATTAACATCTAGCAAAACGCCACTAGCAACATCCGTTGGGCACCCTGTTTTCCCCAGTGCCTTTGTTAGTGATGCCAAAACAACCATGTGCAAATACGTGTGCTTAATAAACAGGTCTTCAAAGAACTGCTCTGATTCCTCGCCATACAGCATCTTCATGACTGTCTTGTAGGCGTTATACAGAGGCTTTACCCTCCAATCCTCCTTCGCATCCTTAAAGACACTCATCAGCTTCTTTTCAATTTCCTCAGCATTTTGTTTATATAGCAAGACAACGTTTTGTGGTAGTGGGTAAATTCTGAGTTGGGGTAGCTGAGCTATTATCTGTTTTAGCTCATCGATCGCGCCGTCTTTCCTGCCATCGTACAAAAGCTCTAACTGAGGCTCTGCCCCTGCTCTCTTTACCCTATATATCTTCCACCAATCGTAATTGGTTGCTATAAAGTACTCGGCATCTCTAGCAATTTCACTACCCAAGTACTTCCTCCTAGCATCTTCTGCAACCTGCTCCAGCTCTTTCTGACTTCCCTTGATCTCGAAGATGAGCTTGTTGCTGAGAGCCATGTCGATT
>JBMFMY010000250.1:0-1339 GCA_049970435.1 Candidatus Methanomethylicaceae archaeon | reverse complement strand
CGTATTTCCAGACTTTGAAAGCACTCTTAAAGCGATAATGGCTATACAACGGAGAAGGCTTCCCGGCATTTTCACATACACAGCCTTTGATAGAGAGTACATGGAAAAAGCTGTTAGCATTTATGGCGGGGAGGCTTATGGTGGGGCGGTCATGATTGGAATAATGGGTGATGCAAAAGTGGTTGATTATACTCGTGGAGAGGCGGAGGAAATCTGGAAAAAACATGGCGGCAAAGACCATGGACCTGAGGAAAGTAAAGCTGAATGGGAAAATAGATATGATGTCTATCCCAAAATGATTGCAGGGTTACCTCGCGATGATATTAAGCCAGCAGCAAGATGGCATTACGAGGATCCAACTGTTAGTTTATCTAAACTCGCCCAATTTTTAAGAAAGTGCCACGATATAGTTAAGAAATATGGCTTTGATGACTGGGGAGGAGAAGCATGGATATACGACCAAACTTCAACGCTGGGAGCAATAATGTATGGGTGGAACGAGAAAGATGAAAAGAATTGGGAGAAATATTGCAAATGCGCAAATGAAATTGTCATGGCTGGCATCGAGCTCGGCGGCTCCATCTCAAATTGTTTAGGGTACGATGGAAGAAAAGTAGGCAGACACGGTCTAGATCTACTTCTACAAGAATATAAAAGACATGAACTCAAGACCCTTGTCAAGATTAAGAAGGCACTGGATCCCAACGGGATAATGAATCCTGGTGTTTTGGGCCTTGACGAACTATGGGGGGAGACAGCTTGAGCATTTTGGATCGAGTAAAGGGGTTTGAGAAAGATCTATTCATATGCAATACTTGCAGATGTGGATTCTGTAGAGATGATTGTCCTTGGTTCAGAGCCGTAAAAGTTGAAAGTGCTTCAGCGAGAGGAATACTGCAAGTGATTCAGGGTTATTTAGAGGGATTCTTTAAGCCAAGCGTCACATTATCGGAAAGGCTGGCAGGATGCTACATGTGTAAGTATTGTGTTGAGAGGTGCCCCACCAATGCACTACCTGAAAAGTTTGAAGCTAAAGTTAGGGTGAATGAAATAATCGAACTTGTGCGAGCCGACATGATTGAAAAAGGCTTTGCACCCACGAAAGTAAGCGAACTGCTTCTAAACCTCAGGAGAACGTATAATCCATGGGGATTTCCAGCTGAAAAAAGAATGGCATGGACTGAAGGTCTACCTGTTAAAGAGGCAAAGAAGCAATGTTCTGAGGTTTTTTTCATATGTTGTGCATACTCATATGATGAGTCTTGCAAAGAACTGGCGAAAACCGCAGTAAGGTTGTTCAATAAGATTGGTATGCCCTTCGTAACCCTCGGGACCGAAC
>JBMFMY010000249.1:0-1348 GCA_049970435.1 Candidatus Methanomethylicaceae archaeon | reverse complement strand
CAAGATAGAGGGGGAGAGGGCCGAGATAGACGTGGGGGGCGTGAGGAGAGAGGTGTCCCTAACGCTTGTCGCAGATGCGGGGGTTAGTGTGGGAGATTATGTGCTTGTGCACACTGGGTATGCCATAGCCAAAATCGAGGAAGAGGAGGCAGAAGAGATCCTGAAGGCTTGGAAAGAAGTTTTGTCTGAGGGGTAATCGGGTTTTGCTCTCAAAGTTTAGGGACAGAGAACTAGCAAAGAAGGTCACAGAAAAGATCGAGGAGGAGTCGAGGGGGATCACAGTAAAGATAATGCATGTTTGTGGGACTCATGAGTGGACCATAACGCACTTTGGGATAAGAGATCTTTTGCCAAGCAATGTTGAGGTTATCGCGGGTCCCGGATGTCCAGTTTGCGTAACTCCAGGAAGCGAGATTGATCTAGTGGCAGATCTCTCTCTAAAGGAGGGAGTGACTGTTACCACTTTTGGCGATGTCATCAGAGTCCCAGGTACGAGGACGTCGTTGTCAGAGGCGAAGACGAAGGGAGGAGATGTGAGGCTTGTTTATGGTGTGGAGGAGGCTGTGAGGATAGCGAGGCAAGAGAGGGAGAGAGAAGTCGTCCACTTCTCCATAGGTTTTGAAACAACGGCTCCGATGACGGCCGTGGAGATATTGAAAGGCCCTCCAGAGAACTTCAGCATCTTCAGCACTCATAAGTTGATACCCCCAGCCATGGAGTTTTTACTAAAATCGGGATTGACTTTGGACGGCTTTATATGCCCTGGGCATGTTTCGACCATAATTGGCATCAGACCATACAGAAGACTTGCAATGGAATACAGGAAGCCTATGGTGGTTGCAGGTTTCGAGCCGCTGGACGTGTTGCTCGGGATCCTGAGCATTGTGAGGCGGGTGAAGAGGGGGGGCTGGAGTGTGGATAACGAGTATACAAGGGCGGTGAAGGAGGAGGGCAATACCATAGCGTTGAAGGCAATAAGTGACGCCTTTGAGGTCACTGATTCATGGTGGAGGGGAATCGGGAGGATAGAATCCTCGGGGTTGAGGCTCAAGAGGAGCCTTGAGGAATTTGATGCGGTTAGCAGGTTTGGACTCGAGGTGCCCAAGGAGGACTACATGCCTGAGGGGTGCGGGTGTGGAGAGGTTTTGAAGGGGGTAATTAGACCAGAGGATTGTCCGCTTTTTGGCATAGAGTGCACCCCGAATCGTCCCGTCGGACCTTGCATGGTCAGTCTTGAGGGTACTTGTTCGATCGTTTACAAGTATAGAAGGTACAGGGGTAGAGAGAAATAGGTACTATACAAAAAAAGAAATGATTGATGTTTTGGTGAGAATGGAATGTTGGAGAG
>JBMFMY010000248.1:0-1359 GCA_049970435.1 Candidatus Methanomethylicaceae archaeon | reverse complement strand
GTCCACCCAGCTATAGGTGTCGCGGATAATGTAGCTTACATTGGTGTTTGGTTTCCTTGTGAAGTTAAGAAGGTAACAAAAAAAGATGATGAAAGCGGAAGCGGAAGCGGAGACAAAAGCGAGAGCAGAAGCGGAAAAGGGGGCAAGAAAAGAGAGGAGAGGCCGAAGATCACCGACCTCCTCTTTCTCGTGACGAGCAACAAAGAGGTCCTGTTGGCAAACGACGAGGAGCTGATAAAAAAGGGGTGGAGGCTCTCATACGCCCCACTGAAGATCCCTGGCAAGTGGCCCATCGAGGGCGTAAGAAAATACCTCAGTGGGTCTAAGGTAGATCCAGTTGGTCTCTTAAAAAGGATAATAGAGGCATGGGAAGAGTATGTTGAGATCGACGATCCAAGAGAGTATCTCCTCTTTGCGCTGTGGGATGCAGGAACATACTTCCACACGCTCTTCAATACCTATCCTTACCTCTACATAGGTGGGATGAAACGCTCAGGAAAGACTAAGGTACTGACCGTCCACAGTTGCCTGGCATTCAATGCCTTATTTTCTAACAATATGTCAACCTCCTCGATCTTCAGGCTTATACAGAACGCCCGCGGGACTTTGCTGATAGATGAGACCGAGAAGCTCAGCAACCCAGAGAGGGCACTTGAGTTCAGGTCGATTTTACTCAGCGGCTACAAGCGCGGGGCCTTGGTCTACCGCGTAGAGAAGACAAAAAAGGAGGTTTTGGTTCCGGAGGCGTTCGAAGTCTACTCCCCGAAAGCCCTGGCAAACATTCACGGGCTTGAGGACGTCCTCGAGGACAGATGCATAACCACGATAATGAAGAGGGGGAAGAATCAAAAGATTACAAATAAGGAAGTTGAATTAGAAAGTGAACTTTGGAGTGAACTTAGGAGCGGCCTTCACCAGCTCTTCCTCGACCACTGGCACGAGGTGAAGTGTATTTACGATAGTATTGGTGAGCCTAGTGAACTTAGTGAGCAAGTGAACTTTGTGAGAGTAAAGGGGAATTCTGCAGATCTCAAGGCGCTCAGATCAAGGTATTGGGAGCTTTGGAAGCCCTTAATCGCCATTGCTATGTTCTTCGACCAGAAGATAAAGGAGCAGGGCCTCTCACCAGAGGTTATCACAAAGTTCACTTATTCATTAAATTCACTAACTTCACCTACTGAAACAGAAAAATCAGAGGGTATCTCCACAAAGTTCACTTATTCATTAAATTCACTAACTTCACTAATAATAAGCCTTGCGCTCGAGAAAGTGAAGGCGAGCATAGTCGAAGACATAACCGAGACAGGTGAAGCTATACTTATCAGCACGCTACTCTCAATTGTGGACGAAGATGGTTAC
>JBMFMY010000247.1:0-1363 GCA_049970435.1 Candidatus Methanomethylicaceae archaeon | reverse complement strand
GTGAAGCCCAAGCTCTACTACGCATACGATAGGTATGCTGATACATACCTACCTGTGCCTATGTAGAGTGAAACCCCATGAGGCCGCATGCCTTCCTAGGAGTATGAAAATTTCGGGGGATAAATACGACAACTCTTCTTCCAGCCACCTCTCAGCACAGACGCGGGGTGGGGACAAGTCACCTCCCTTACCCCTTCCTGGATAGCAACGTGCAACCCCAGTGATGTAAAATATTTCCTGCTTGAAGAACACATCCTCCGTTACTCCTAACCAACTGATAAGCCTCCTTCCGCTCGCGTCTGGTTTTTCTGAATCCCTGGAGAACGGTCTACCGCAGAGGCTCGCGCTCAACGAAGGTGCTTGTCCAATGATAACTATGGGCGCTCTATCTTTACCCCAGACCACGGGCTTGGGCTCTAACCGTAACCCGAGGAAATCCCTGCAGTACCTACAGCTCTTCAACCTCTGCTGGAACTCCGCCAGACTCATAGTCCCTTCATGTGATTTTATGATACCACCGAGAACTAAAACCCACCGCCATTAAGGTCTAAAAGTCAAAAAACTACATAAATCGACACTTTCCATTAAAAAGTAGAACTTATATAACTGCTTAGAAATCTATCTTTGCCGTCGTTGGTGTTTGATTTGTCTTATGAATTGGTTGAGATCTTAAGGAAGCGCGCAGAATCATTCCTTAAAAACTCAAAGACACTGATTGACGAGGGCGAATGGGATCTAGCGGTCTTTAACTTGGAACAGTACTGCCAACTGATCCTCAAATATAAACTCTTGATGGAGAAAGGCGCATACTCTCGAACACACTCACTGAGGGCACTCATCCGAGAGTTGGGTTCCACGAAAAAAAGCGTCCTGAAACTGATAGAAGAAGAGAGCACCCTCCACTTTATCGCTCGACTTGAAGAGGCATACATCGCATCAAGGTACCTCCCTTACTTATATGAAGAGAAGGAAGCGAAGAGCCTCTACAAATTCGTCACAGAGGTGTTCAAGCCCCTAATCGAAGGATAGTGTGATGAATATGGACGCTTCTAGAGAGTGCCTCGATTTGGCTAGTTCCGTGAAGCGGTTAATAAATTCCATCGACCCAACTGCTAAGGTATATCTCTTCGGTTCTACTGTCAGAGGTCGCCATGTCCCTTTTAGCGACATAGACATTCTTGTGATAACATCTAAAATTGATAAGAAATATGATATGATCGTTAAGGTCTACAAGGAGATCCAAGCACCAGTCGAGTTGCACGTCATAACGAACGACCTCTATGAAAAATGGTACAAGAGGTTTATCCCAGCCGAAGAATTGATAGAAATCAGTTAACTTCATCGGCGGGAAGCCCCCTTCCGT
>JBMFMY010000246.1:0-1375 GCA_049970435.1 Candidatus Methanomethylicaceae archaeon | reverse complement strand
TTGCCGATAGGTGATCGCTCTTTGGCTAAACCACGAGTCAAACACAGCTCTGACGGCTGAGAAGAGTTGGTCATAAACATCATCAGGAAACTTCTTTCCTGTCTCTTCTTCAACCAAAGCCTTATGCTCCCTTACAATTTCCCTTAAAGCGTTAACATCTAATTCCGCCTCTGTTTTAAAACACAACTTACGCATATAGTTCTCCAAAATTCCTTTAAGTCGATCTTCTCCTACGTTTAAAACTATTCTGCTGAAAGCGTTAACGAATCTCCAATAGCAGTTATAGGCAAACTTCTCGTCATTAGTTTGTTCAGTAAGCCCAATTACTGTTACATCATTTAAACCCAAGTTAAGAATTGTGTCCATCATCCCTGGCATTGAAACTGGCGCTCCAGAGCGAACAGAAACCAAAAGCGGATTAGAGCGTCCTCCAAATACTTTACCACTTTCCTTTTCTACTGCCTTGAGCTTCTCAGCAATCTCCGTCTTTAAGTCCTCCGAAAGAGTTTTACTCCTACAGTATTCTTTCCACGCCTCAGTTGTAATTATGATCCCGGGTGGGATAGGGAGACCTAACTTCTTCATCTCCGACAAGTTTGCACCCTTACTGCCCAGCAAGTGGATTAACTTTGTACTGCCTTCCGAAAGAAGATACACCCTCATCGTTTCATCCTCACATAAACTAGCGTCACATTATTCCTCCCAAAACTTATTTTTAACAAGCTCAACTAAAGCTTTTAAAGCGTCCTCAGCATCATCGCCATTAGCCTTGATGGTTATTATGCTACCACATTCTGCGCCTAAGGAAAGAATACCCAAAATACTTTTAGCGTCAACCTCCCTACCGTCCTTTTCAACCTTGATCTCCGACTTAAAATTTTTAGCAGTTTCAACAAACAAAGTAGCAGGCCTGGCATGCAACCCAACCTTATTTATCAACTTCACAGCCACTTGTCTAATAGTCATTTTGACTCCCCGCACTGTGAACTACTACTTGTGGCTTATGTCTGCGGATCAGCTCTAAGGTTTCGTCAGCCCTTGTTAAATCGAGATGCCCTCTACCTTTCACTTCGATTACATCATGTCCACTCTCTTTGAACACCTTTAATACGTCTTCGCCAAGCAAGCCAGATGTGCCTGTAACAAGAACTTTAAGCGGGTCAACCAAAAATAGACCTCCCCGTTAGTCTCATATGCGGGTTAATACCGATTTGTTCACAAGATACTTTGGCATCTTGCCCTTTAAAACTCTCATTACATCACTGGCAACCACTACGTCCATTTTACGAAGACCTTCCTTGGTATATGCCGCAATGTGTGGTGTTGCGATCACATTATCTAATTTAAATAAAGGTTCCTCTAAGTTTGGAGGATC
>JBMFMY010000245.1:0-1418 GCA_049970435.1 Candidatus Methanomethylicaceae archaeon | reverse complement strand
TTTTCTATTAAAACTGGAAACGTTTTAAACTCATAAAACTCATAAACCTCTCACAGTGTGGAGGATGTCCCAAAAGAGCAAAAGGATCCTCGTCCTAAGCGTCGACAAGGACAACGACATTGGGCAGGTTACTGGAGTCTCCACACCAATTATCGGCAGGGACAAGATCCTTTCTGTGGCAACCCTCTTTGCCCTTAAGAGCCCTGAGGACTCCGATGCCAACTCGGTCTTTGCCGCGATTAACACTTATGACTCCTTGGTGGATCAAGGGTTTGTGTGCGAAGTTGCTGTAATTGCAGGCACGCCGGAGGGTGGGTTCAAGGCAGATCTTAAAATATCTTCGGAGTTGGAGTATGTCCTGAGCAACTTCAGTGCCGATGGTGCCATATTTGTTAGCGACGGTGCTAGCGACGAGCAAGTGATCCCAGTCATACAGGCAAAGATCCCCATAATCTCAGTAAAACGTGTATTTGTGCAGCAAGAGAAGAGTGTGGAGGAGACTTATGTTCTATTCTATAGGTACCTCAAGAAGTTAGGAGATCCAGAGTTCTCAAAACTTGCCCTCGGGGTTCCGGGGGTACTTCTCTTGGCTGTGACCTTGCTGTACTTCTTTAACCTGTTAAGTTACGCAATAATCTCGCTCGGAATAATCCTCGGAGTAGCCCTCATCTTGAAGGGCTTTTACATAGACAAGTTGATAAAGTCTGCCTGGGCAGAGTCGCCCATCCGTTTAATCACTTCACTCATCGGTCTAATAGTATCCATTGTGTCCATATACCGCGGCATCAGCATAGCATTCATGGATGCAGATCCCTTCGTTAATCCGCCCCTCTTTGCAAGCTCAGTCCTGTCCAACATCATAGACCTCTTTGCTCTGGGTGTGGCTATCTACATTGTGGGGAGACTTGTTGTAAAATATCTTGACTCCTCGCCAAAGATATGGCATGAAATCGTGGGGATAGTGGCGCTCATATTCCTTAGACAGATCGTTCTAGAGGCCGCCCCGATAATCAGAGATCCAAGGACCAGCCTCATTCCCTTTCTCTTCATATCCGGTCTTGGAGTGCTTGTGTGCGGCTTTCTTGTAATTATATTTTCCCTGACTCCCATATTCAAAAAGCGTGCCCTCAAACAGAAAGTACAGGATGAAACATCAAATAAAACAGACCAAGAGAATTGAGACTCTTCAGGGCTAAAGCCGGGAAATTCTTTTTTATCTCAGCTCCGCAAGAAGACCCGTCCGTAAGGGCGGGGATGAATTGCGTAAAATTCAAATAGTGCTTGCACTTAAGAGAACTTGGATGTTCCCATGGAGAAGGATGTTCAAATATGCGTTGTAGGTAAAGTTTTCAAGCCAAACGAACGAAAAGTCCTAGCGCTAAACAGAACTCTAAACGGATACTTTGAGCTCGTGAAAT
>JBMFMY010000244.1:0-1459 GCA_049970435.1 Candidatus Methanomethylicaceae archaeon | reverse complement strand
TGAAGGCTGGTGAATTTCGTCCAAGCGAAGACATAAAAAAATTATACGTGGGGTTTGGCTCAGCGAATGAGGTTCTGGAGCACGATCTGTGACAGCGTCTCTATCCTCGGGGATGTGGGCTTCAGAACGCCGCTCATGTGGTACATGCAGAAGGCACATCCCACCCCGATGTCCGCTCCTTTCTTAGCGGGCTCTTCGATCAACACCTCAGCCAACTTGTTTGCAATCTCTGGAAATATCGGCTTGACACCGGCTGGCGCACCGCAGCAGAGTGCATCCCATCCATTCTCGTCGTACTCCACGAGTTCTGCGACTTTACTTATCACTTCCCTCGGTGCCTCTCCTATTGTGTTCCTCCTGATGAGCGGGCATGGGTCCTTGTAAGCTATCCGCCTCCCAGATTTCTTCACTCTGAGCCTGCCCTCTTTCAATAGGTCTCGGAGGACTTCTGAGATGTGAACTACTTGGTATTTGGGCTCTCTGAAGAGCTCTGGGTAGACGTTTTTGAAGACGTCGTGGCACGAGGGGCACTCCGTTATCACAGTCTCGGCGCCCGTTGACTCAAATAACGCTGTGTTCTTTTCGGCTAGCTTCTTCGCCTCGTCGAGCAGCCCTGTGTCTATAAGAAAAAGACCGCAGCACCACTCCCTGTCGCCTAGTACAGTGAAGTCCAGCCCGGAGAGCCTTAAGAGTTCCACGGAGGCTTTCGCGGTCTCGGGCAGACGGATCCCTGACCAGCATCCAGGCACGTATAGATACTCAGCCTTACTGGGGGGCTTGAAGCCTTCTGGGATGTAAGCCAGGCGTTTCTCAGGGGGGGCAGCCATCGGCGAGCCAGACTTTATTATAGCCTCTGCGATGGTGTTGTACTTCTCGGGCACTTTTTTGAGCCTTCTCAGCTCGGATCTAGCCCCCTGAACGATAATTGATATCGGTATGTTCATTGGGCAGGACCTGTGGCACTGGTCGCACCGCGTGCAGAGGAATATCGTCTTGAGGTCCTCTTCATCTAGAGGTTCGCCCCTCAGTAGCCTTTGAGAGGACTCGACCTTTGCCATAGCCCCGTATTTTATGTTGCCAGTTGCACGGAAGAACGGACAGACCTCAGCGCATGCTCCACAGAGGGTGCACATTTCAGCAAGCTTCCTATAGTCTTGAACCATAAGAGAGAGCTCCTAACTTTTGTCAGTTTTGAGATCTCTCTCGTGGCTAAAATAATTTGGGGTTTTGAAGTCTGTTACAGCCTCTTTATCGAAAGTAGGTTGCTTTATGATATGAGTTTTAAAATTTGTTCTTTGTTCTATTTTTCGGTCCATGACCAGCTTTAGTCTCGTCTGAAGAATTTAACAATAACCTTTTATTACAAACTAATCATTGTATAACCGAGGGGCGATGATGGCGTCTGGCGTCTCCATGGCAGAGCTCAGGGGATCTCTGAAGCATGCCTCAGTCTGCGGAC
>JBMFMY010000243.1:0-1487 GCA_049970435.1 Candidatus Methanomethylicaceae archaeon | reverse complement strand
CAAGCGATGAGCATCTTGGGTCTGGACATGGCACTGGCATGAAATCCACTGCTTTTACTTGCCCGCCGCTTTGATTCTCAATCCCAATTTGGACGTCGCTTACAGTAGTCCGATTTAAAGGATCGAAGAGGTTTGGTGGATATCTCCCAAGAGCAGCGAAGGGTTGGAAATTTACTCCAAGAGCCTTTCTGGAAATGGCGTACTTAACTATGTCCCACAGTTGGTTGTCGTTAACCCCTTTCACCACGGTCACGGCTAAAGTAATGCTTAAGCCCGCTTTTACACAGTTTTTAATAGCGCCCTCCTTAATTTTTGTTAAGTCTCGTCCCCTAAGCGCCTTGTGAATTTCAGGGGTTAAACCGTCAAACTGCAGGTATATCCCGCTAACCTCAGCTTCTGCCAAATCTTTTGCAAGGCTCGTGTTTTTGGCAAGTTCAATGCCGTTTGTGTCTATCTCGATCAATTTAAAGCCTAAATCTTTAGCTAACCCCACTATTTCGAGAAGATCCTTCCTAATGGTGGGTTCACCTCCTGACAACTGAATCGCGGTAGGCCTGCCTTCACATCTCAAAAGTTCTTTAAGCATAATTTCAAGGTCGTCTAGAGAAGGGTTCCATGTTGAAACAGATTTAGAGTTGGCAAGACATACGGGACATAAAAGGTTACAAGCGTCCGTAACCTCCACTATGGCTAAGCATGTATGTTGCTTATGGGAGGGACAAAGACCACAGTTAAAGGGACATCCTCTGCCTACGCTTTCTATGTGAGGTTTGGCTGGTTTACCTGTCCTTGAAAACTTCATGGCCCTTGTATAAAGGTTGATGTCGCTCCAGAGTAAGGCTTCCGACTTTCCATGCTGTTCACAAATCTTCTCCATATAAACCCTTACTCCATCGGTGAGTATCTTAGCAGGAACAAGCCGCAAGCATTCAGGGCATAGACTCTTCGTTTCGTCAAGAGTATTCATGGGTAAACATTCTGCAAGGTATAACAAATAGATTACTGAAGATCTGAAGATGTACTAATTAATTGCTACTTTTTGCTGTAAACCTTTTGGTGCTTTAAGAATTAAGGCTAATATAACGCCTATGGCGCTCAGAACAGAAGATAGTATGTATGCTAAGCCGTATATGCCAGTTATGTCACGAATAATTCCGCCCATTAGTGGGCCGATAATGCCCCCAGCACCCCATGCGGTGAAAACTAAAGCGTAATTAGCGCCCAGGTTCTTGGCCCCGTAGTAGTTGGCAGTCATCGCTGGGAAAATGCTGGCCATGCCTCCATATGTAAAGGCAACTATTGCAGTGCCGACGAATACGGAAAGAGCTGCTGTGAAATTTTTGAATAGAGCAAAGGTAATTATCCTTAAAGTAAAAGCAAGTAGTAATGTTGCTCTGCCGCCGATCTTATCCATCAAAATGCCCAAGCCTATCCTTCCGACACCGTTGAAAATAGAATAAGCTGAGATCAGCCAGAAAGCCAGCGCA
>JBMFMY010000242.1:0-1487 GCA_049970435.1 Candidatus Methanomethylicaceae archaeon | reverse complement strand
GGGAACGCTCATAGCTGTCCAAAACTTCGTCTGTTACCTCTTGGCCCCTGTCCGCTGGACCGCAGTGCATGTAGTATGCCTTGTTCGTGACATCTAACAGCTCCATAGTAGTGATCCAATTCTTGAATTTGGACTGGTAGGCAGACGCGCCTTCTTTATCCACTGTCTTGCTATATGGCGGGACGAACTGCTTTGGCGACCAAGCCTTCGGGTAAACGAAGTCCGCTCCCTCGAAAGCCTCCTTCATGTCGTATGAGATTTCGAAGCTCCCCCCATATCGATCCGCGTTCTCCTTGGCGGCTTTAATCACGCTGTCCTCGAGCTCAAAGCCTTTTGGATGTGCCAAGACAACGTCCATGCCAAATTGGGTGGTTATCAAAACCTCGCTCTGCGGCACTGCTAAAGGCTTAAGACCTCCCGAGTATGCGTAAGAAACTACGAATTTTTTACCCTGGAGCTTTGGCTCCGCCTCCCTCGCCGCTTGAATGTCCGCTAGAGCCTGGAATGGATGGTATAGGTCGTCCTCCATGTTGAGCACTGGGATATCCGCCCACTTGGCAAACTCCTGCACAACCTTGTGCCCTCTCCCTATGATCCATTTTGCTGCGTCGCCATAAATTCTGATCGCTATTGCATCACCATACCTGCTAAGCACTCTGGCAACATCTGAAATCGCCTCAGTCTGATACGGAACCATGTCCTCCGGCAGTGTTGGCGTGTAGACGTCGGATGGACTTAGGAAATGCGCATGTCCTCCTAGCTGGTATATGCCTGCCTCAAAGGAGTTTCTCGTCCTCAGAGATCGGTTGTAGAACAACATAAACAGAGTCCTTCCCGGAAGATATGGCGTTGGTATTCTTTCCTTGAACTTTTTCTTGAGGTCGTCCGCTGCATCTAATATCTTTTTGATCTCTTCCTGGCTGAAGTCCTGGGTGTTGAGAAAGTCCTTTCCGCTGAGTTCACCGACATACTTTGGCTCTTTCATTTTATGCACCTCCTTTTACTTTTTGGTTATTTCGGTTCAGTATAATAAAAAATTCGAGGATTTAAATCTTTAGGTAAGTTTAAAAGAGTTTCTCAATTTCCTCTTCTGAAAGCTCCCGGTAACCTTTTTGATCGATGACTGAAACCAGAATTTTATCACCGGTGGCAGCGTCGCGTTCGATTGAAGCCTTTATCGAGCGAGCTGCAAGCTTAATGCACTCATCTAATTTCATGTCATCCCTGTAGTTTTGTTCCAGTACGCCGTATGATACTGAAGCCCCGGTTCCCGCGCTCGCAAATTTCTGCTCCTCTATTCTCCCCCCCACCGGGTCAAGGAAAAATAATCTGGGCCCATCGTCGTCGAAGCCCGAGATCGCACCCTCTGCAACATACGGGAAAAATCTCTGACCGTGAAGCAAATTTGAGGCAACTTTCGCGATGCCCTGAGTTGATATGGGCCTACCAGTGTTAAGGCGATAAAGTTATGCTTCAGCCCTTAACAC
>JBMFMY010000241.1:0-1516 GCA_049970435.1 Candidatus Methanomethylicaceae archaeon | reverse complement strand
AGAAGCCCGAGATCCATGTTGGCAAGTGATGCACACGCCTTTATCAGTCCCAGAGCCCTTATGAACGCACGCGGAAAGCGAAGCCCTGATATCCTAAAATTTTCCAACGCTCTCACGGTCTCTGCGCCATAATAGGCGTCTATTGGAACCAGGACTTCGCCAAGCGCGTCCTTCTCGACCCTAAAACCCTCACTCATCCAGACTCAACAAATAAGAGCACTACGGTTGGATTAATAGTCCTTCAGGGCCTACTTACTCTGATCAGGCTCCCCAGCCCAAGCCCAGTTGGCCACTCTCCTTCCCTTACTTTCTCAAATTCAACGATCACCGCGTCGCTAGCGACTTCAACCACATTTCCAATCCAGACGACTCCGTTAAAGTCTTCATACCTCGCCTCAAGTCCCTTAACGCTCGACAACTGTAGTGAGCCAAGCGATGAGGTAGGAGAAGCAACAACCCTATTCTTATCATCAAACCCGACAACGATCAAGTCGATCTCCTCGCAACTGCCCTCGTCCACCATTTTCGCTTCCAAAAATTACTACTCACTCAGAATTTAAATATTAAAACACACTCACGTGACGAGCTCGCTGACTCTGCCTTCCTTTAAAGCTGCACGAATCTCAACTGCTATCCTCCTACCCACACTCATCGACTCGCCCCAGAGGTATTCTGAGTAGGGAGTGAACTTAGTTCCAGGCGAGCCTGGAACCCTCACGCTGACGTCATACACTACTATGTCTTCATGGGGCGGGCCCGGAACTATCATTGACTGCAGAGCAAACGGACCGATGATTCCTGGAGGATACTCGTCCTCGCAGACTTTTTTAAACCTCTCAGCAAGCTCAAACGCCCTCTCGAGCAGTGACTCCCTGACGGTACAGGCAATATGCCCCACTTCAATGTTTCTAAGCTCGATATGTCTGAGCACCTCTGACTGAACCGTCGCGGGGATCCTTAATAAGCCCTCTATATTTGTCTGCCTCCTCGTATCCACCCCCAGTAGTTCTAACTCGTCATCGATGGGTGAATAAAAGAAATTGAAGTTGAAGGGCGAGCCCACGACGAACTCTTCGATAACACTCTTCTCGAGGCTCTCCCTGCTAATCAGCCCCTTCTTAACCATATCGTCTGCCTTGCGATAGTACTCCTCTTCCGACGAGGCTATGAAGAAGGCTCTCTCGAAACCCCTCGCAGCTTCAGGAGCCTTAACCATCACTAACCCACTAATCTCTGATGGATCCTTAACGATTCTTGGATGTGGAATCCCAGCCTTCTCCAGTAAATAATACTGGTTCCTCTCGACACCCCGCTCCTCAACTCTTAAGAGATACCTATTCCCGAAAAGCGGGACTCCCAACTCGTTCTCTAGAGACTCATACCCGAGATATATGCAGAGAGATCTATGAGGAATAATTATGGCGTTCTCAGCCTTGAGCCTCTCCTGAACATCCGCTCGAACCATCTCTCTAAACTTCTCAAGCACAATCACCTCGTCGATACACCCGACACTTCT
>JBMFMY010000240.1:0-1521 GCA_049970435.1 Candidatus Methanomethylicaceae archaeon | reverse complement strand
GTAGTTAAGGAGGAGGCACTTAATGCCTATGACGCAGCCCATGGTGCTGCCCTATACGCACTTTCGGATGTGGCATTTGCCGTAGCCTGCAACTCATACGGTCAGAAGGCTGTCGCCCTGAGCGTGACCATACACTACAGACGTCCAGTGAGTAAGGGCAAGAGGCTCTTTGCGGAGGCACGAGAAGAGAGCCGAGGCAAGACCACCGCCCTCTACAGAATAAGGGTCACAGACGAAGAGGGAAAGCTCGTTGCAGTGGCTGACGGTCTTGCCTACATATCTGGTTAGGTGATGCATGTGCCCTATCCCATAGAGTTAATATCTCCTGAAGAAAAGCGGCAGCTGTACTCCGACCTGATAAAGTTGCCGCTCTACACTAGGAAAGCCAACATATACGGCTGCTGCATCAAATTCATGACCGACAGTAGGTCATTTGCCGACATATGGTCCGACAACTTTTACACCGCAGATGAGAACCTGCGTTCGCATGGTAGACTGATAGCGGTTCAAGACCCGAGCCAGGACCTCCACATGAAATACGATCCCCTGACAAAGACCGCCTTCGCCTTCAACTTTGATTACTACGGATGGATAAAGAGCATAGCACTGGCGATAGCAGGGGACATACTCGAGGACGCTCACGAGATACACTCGGTTCATGGAGCTGTATTAGACGTTGAGGGCTCTGGAGTTGCGCTTATAGCCCCTAGCGGTGTTGGGAAGACCACCCACAGCTGGGGCATGCTCAGGAACAACGGCGTGAGGCTCGTAGCTGATGACTGGTTTTTTGTTAGGGTTTACGATAGGAGTGCTCTGGCATACGGCTCTGAGAAGAACTGCTACGTGGATGCAGAGCTGGGCAAGATTTGGACCAAATACAGGGAAATTTTAGAAAGAGTCGTCGTTGACAAGAGAGGTCGAGCCGTCGTCAACGCCAGGTGGGTAGTCGGAATAGACGGGGTAGTTCCCCTCACAAAGATGAAGAAGATCTTCCTTCTCAAGAGAGACAGTAATGATCCAACCATAGTGCGTGAGATTAGTGCAGAGGAAGCCCTAGAGACCTTGCTAACCAACAACTTCTACAACCCCCACCAGCTCGTGAGGGATGAGAGAAAGATCTCCCTCCGGAGGGACTTCTTCAGGCGGTTGCTGAACATGGTCGAGGTATACGTCGCGAATACCTCCGAACCTCCAGCCACAGTCCAAGACGAGATATTCCGCAGGGCAACATCCTAGTTCAGCCTGAAACAGATCCTGTCTAAAATCTTCGGATCCAAAGAGTCTCGGAACTGGACCGGAAACTCTCCAGCGCCAGGCCAATAAAAATTGGCAAAAAGCCTCATCAAAAAAGTATGAATATCAAAAGGGTGACCTCCTCCCCTCGCATACGCAAGGGGCTTCCACTTTTCCTTCTTGTTATGTCCTCATCGCCTCTGCCCGGAGCGCGTTTCTGAACTTTCCCCTTTTTTTTAAGGGTACTCCAGGTTCCTGCTTCATCCGTAGGGCTCGATCCATACAGTT
>JBMFMY010000239.1:0-1527 GCA_049970435.1 Candidatus Methanomethylicaceae archaeon | reverse complement strand
AACGCTCCCAAAGCGCTGTGAGGGAGTAACTAAAGAAAAGTGGAAGCCCCGTCCGTTAGGGCGGGGAGGAGGTCACTATTGGAACCGACCATAGAATGTTTCTAAAACCGTTCCTTGCCACGAGCTCTTTTCGAGTCCGTACCTTTGGATGGGTTTGGTCAAGTGTCTCATGGAACGTGGTGGCGGAATATAAATGCCCTCTTTTATTGTTCTATTAATATTAATCAATATTGGTTCTTTAGCTTTTAATCCACATTTTTTGCACTGATACCCTTTTCCTTTACCTTCTGATTTCATTTTCTTCTTACAGTTTGGGCATAATGGATTAGAAAATTTCTCATTTAATAATTTTAAAACTTCTAACTTCTCGAGATTGAAAGTTAACTTACCATCTTCTAATAACCTTACGCCCCCATAAGCCCTAACTTTATCTCCCTCCATAAGCTCTCGAACCACTGCCCTAAATTCTCCAGAGGGCTCGTAGCCAGCAATGTCAATTTCACCAGTTGTATCTTTTATGGTTGCAATTACATGACCACCTTTAAGGACCCTTGGTTTTTTAACAACAGTGCCCTCTATCACTGCTGCTTGATAAGGTCTAAGGTCTTTTATCAAATACTGATTAGAAAGATGCGCCTCTGTTCCTTGGTTGCTTCTAAATATAATCCATCTTTCTGCACCTTCAAATTTTATCATTGACAATGCTTTTATTACGATTTCAGGGCTTTCTCCTCTAACTCCAAATAATATGGGGTCGGTTCCATGAGGCGTGATTAAAAGTCTTCTAGTTTCATAATCAATATTATTAAATGTAAAAGGAGCGGTTTCTTTATCGAACAAAATTACACTTTCGAAATCAACTTCCCTCTCTTTTTTCCAAAACTCTTTTCTTCTATATACAATAAGTTCAAAAGTGTAGTCTGATTCAAGAGTATTTCCGATCGCTGCCAAAGCCCCTATTAGTCCTCTACCGCCTCTAAGAGAGCGCCATTCGGCACCAGCCCTCTTGGCTAAAGATCTTGCCTCGTCAATAGTAAGAACGTCATATAACGCCCTTCTCCCAAAATCCTTAATATATTGTGGAACATCGCCTTTGAGAAGCACAATCCCTGGCTGATTTTTTTCGTCTTTCTGATCACGCCACTCTTCAACATAATTCAAAGCCAGGTCAAGGATTTCATTGGACTCTCGATTCGAATAAAACCTAAGACAAATCCCCGCATTACCTCTTGATTTCCAAGGAATGTTTGGATTTAGTCTTATTAGGTTTGGATAATCTGCAAAACTTGAGTCTTTTAATAAATCTTCCACTAAAAGTGTAGCAATATAAGTAGTACATCCATATTTCAAGGAATCTGTGTCATCTATACCGAGATGATAGAGAGGCATTTTACATCCTGAAGTGATCAATAGAGGTCAGCCACAATTAATGTAATTGTGGACTGGACTTCATTAACTTTATCGGCGGGAAGTCCCCTTCCGTAAGGGTGGGGATGATAGCCGAAAATTAATCTCTTCTTGCCGCAT
>JBMFMY010000238.1:0-1539 GCA_049970435.1 Candidatus Methanomethylicaceae archaeon | reverse complement strand
ATTTAAGGTTTTGTCACTATTCCCTAAGGATGAGCTAGTACTTTTAATGCCTGCTAATAAAAAGGAACAAATTAAAAATATTTTTCGAAATTTGATATGTGACTCAGAAATGCTGGATCTCCTAACTACAGCTATCGCTATTAAATCACTGGAACCCACAAGTTCCCTGGATTTTATTAGATACGGCACTTATGTTGCTAGAGAAGCCGAAAGATATGGTGCAGATATTCTTTATTTTCCACACGAACATCCATATTATCCACTCGGATTTAAACTTCATAAGGATATGCCCTGGACTGAGCTATTGCAGCTGACTCCAGTTGTAGGCTCGCTTGCCATAGAGAGGGGCAAAGGCGCTTTACTTGCAGCAAGAAACTTGAAATTCAGCTATGGACTTGGTTTTTCGAAGATACTTAAGAGTTTAATAAGACTTGGTCTGTTTGCTTGGTCTGTTAGAGGAAGGACGCTACTTACAATATCTAGAGCCGTTCCTTATGAGCTACAGAAACTTGGGATAAATGCTAATGTTACCTTGATAGATCCAGGCATAGGCGTTGACCCATGCCCTTATGCTGGGCAAATGGATAAACAAGTTGATCTTATCTTTTTTGCCAGAATACTTCCTCAAAAAGGTGTATACGATTTTATTACTGTTGTAAAGCTATTAACTAAGAACATGCCAAGGCTAAAGGCAGTGATAATGGGATACGCCGACGACAGGAACGCATATTTGGTCAAGAGTATCATACAGAAGATGAGATTAAGTGAAAATATAAAATGCCTTTTCAATGTGAGTAGGGATAAAGCGTTAAAGACCTTGGCAAGCGCTAAAGTGATGGTCTATCCCACAAGGGTTGATTCCTATTCCCTAGTAGTCTTAGAGGCTCTCTCCTGTGGTACTCCCGTCATTGCTTATGCTATACCTGGTATTAGATTTAATTATAATACAGATGCCGTCATTAAGGTTAAGCCTCTCTCATTGAACGGCCTGTTTACTAATGCCAGACAGGTTCTGGATCAGGAGTTATGGGAAGAGCTGGGAAGGAAAGGCAGGAAGTTTACAAGTAGATACACATGGCACAATGTGGCAAGAGCAGAATGGGAATGCTAAAGGTTATCTCTCAGAAAGAGATCGACTAAAGGGGTGCTCAGAAATTAGGTGCCAAAATCACCTCCCAAAATCTCCAAATTTCCCAGCAATAATGAGAAAGGCTTAACACATAGTATTGAATATAAAAATTAAAATTTAAAGAAAAATTGAATTTTCTTTAAGAAATTAATAAGAAACAGCTATGATAAGATGCAGAAGGGGAGGTAATGAAGGAGGAAGCAGTCTTTTTGCTCTCACCTTATATCCGCATCTCGCAAATTTGTCTGCAACTGGCATTGCTGAACCATGTACCTCTATGATATAGCTTCTAGCCATACTTATCTCCTCTGGCTTCATTGTCAAGAGAGAATATTCGCACCCCTCACAATCCATTTTCACAAGCCCTATCTCCCCTTCTCTCTCACTAACCATCTTTAAGACATCTGAGA
>JBMFMY010000237.1:0-1542 GCA_049970435.1 Candidatus Methanomethylicaceae archaeon | reverse complement strand
GGGCTGCTCGCAGAGGAAAAGGCAGACGACCTACAACGCCTGGGCGTCAAGACAGTAACAATCACCGTAAATGCCATAAACCCAGGAGTTGGTTCAAAGATTTACGACTGGGTAAAGTATAATGGTAAGATTTTGAGAGGAGAGGAGGGGGCAGGTCTGTTGATTTCAAAGCAACTAAAAGGTATCGAAGCATTGGTGGAGAGGGGCATAGTGGTCAAGATAAACACAGTGTTGATTCCGGAGTTGAATATGGATGAAATTCCCAAGATAGCCGAGGAGGCGGCAAAGAGGGGGGCAAGTTTGATGAATATAATACCCCTGATACCAATACATCGGTTCAAGAACTTGAGGGGACCCACATGCGCAGAACTTGAGATGGCGAGATCCGTCGCAGAGCGGTCTATCCCGCAATTCAGGCTCTGCAGGCAGTGCAGGGCAGATGCCTGTGGAGTGCCAGGGCTTGAGAGAGGGGGCACCAGTACCGAGTACTTCCACGGCTAGCAGGAGTTCTTTGTCAAGGACCTTAGGTCCTCAGACTTGGCATATCTTACCTTGCCCCTATGCTTGATTTTGACTTTGGTGGATGAGGGGAGTAAGATCGATAGATCCTTTGAGATCGGCACTTCTACACTCTTCGCAGACTCGCCGGCAGCGTATTTAGCCTGCAGATCTATTCTGTCGCCGTTCGAGGGTATTATAATCTTCCCAGCATGCTGCTTGACAGAATCTGCCAAACTAAGAAGGCTCGTTTCGTCGCCATGTACGAGTATGAGCTTCTCGGGTTTTATCCTCGAGATGTAGTTGCAGAGTTCGGTGTGCATAGCATGGGCGGAGATCTCGAATGCGGCGACCTGGCAGTTGACTTTAACATCAACCTCCTTCTTACTTATCATGTCAATCACTCTGAAGAGACGGACGTTGTTGATTAGGTCATATCCAATTGTGCCCTTCTCCATGTGCCCGAGTATCCCTATCATGTTCTTCTCTGAGGGGGCAAGCCTTATCATGTGCCAGACGCTCCATCCTCCCCTAAGCATGCCTGAGGGGGCCATTATTATGCACGGTTTGTCAGAGTGATGGAGTCGCTTCCGCTCTGATAGCGACCTGAATGTCTTCAGCGCATCCCACCTGAACGGGTTTATGTCGTTAAAGAGGTAGCCTCTCCTGACCTTATCATCCATGTAGATCAGGAACTGTTCGTAGACTCTGAGCGTCTCTATGGACATGCCCTCTAAGTAGATGTCGACATTTGGGAGCTTGTTCCAGTTGTCCTTAAGGATCTTGAGAACCTCCTGGGTCTTTCCGACTGCGAATATGGGCAGCAGAACTTTTCCGCCCCGCTCCAGCATGGCCCTGATGGAGTCCAAAAGTTCTCTGGCGACTTCCTCCCTGCCTTTTCTGTTTCTGCCGCCGTATGTCCCTTCACATATCAGCACATCTGGGTACGCCAGATCGTCAGTCCTCCAGTACCTCAAGTGGTTAGAGGATGTCCCCAAGTCTCCAGAGAAGACTATCCTGAACCCGTTGTAGGAGAACTCGGTC
>JBMFMY010000236.1:0-1551 GCA_049970435.1 Candidatus Methanomethylicaceae archaeon | reverse complement strand
TTCCACGAAATCCCTTGGCTCATCCAACGCCAAGCCTATGACATCATAGCCAGGTCCAAGGTTAGCAATGGTGGCAGGAGCAGTAACTCTGACCGACCGTACAACCATCCAAACTCACTCTTTTAAGGTATCCTCCTAAGCGAATACTAATACTTTGCTACTTTTCTAGCACTTTTAC
The DNA here is from genome assembly GCA_049970435.1 of Candidatus Methanomethylicaceae archaeon. Taxonomy (GTDB): domain Archaea; phylum Thermoproteota; class Methanomethylicia; order Methanomethylicales; family Methanomethylicaceae; genus JBMFMY01. Next base: position 1,373 of record JBMFMY010000236.1, on the reverse strand, counting down.
TTTTTTGCTTTGATCCTCTTCAAAACCTGAATGTTTACGTCATAAGCAAGAAAACCCTGGTGCCTCAAGAATAAATTTAAATCTGACTCGAAAGCACGTTTAAAAAGGTGCACAGATTGGAAAAGCCCGACTTCAAGTACTTCGAACAGAAATCCAAAGAGATCTCCCTCACACCCGAGATCATTCGAAAGCGAAAATCTGTACTGAGTAAGCCTGTTCGACAGATAGATCTCGAAAAAGTGACTACAATCAAAGAACTTGTGGAATCTTGGAAGGACGGCGGGATTCAGTCCCGGAGCCTGGCTGAATGTGCGATTGTGTACGAAAACATGTTACTTGACAAGAACCGCCCAACGATATTCCTCGGACTATCTGGTGCCCTCATAGCCGGGGGTTTACGGAAGGTAATAAGCGATATGATCTCCAAAGGTATTGTGGATGTGGTGGTCTCCACAGGAGCGATACTATATCAGGATTATTACGCTGCCCACGGCTACAAGCACTACAAGGGGACACCTGAGGCCGATGACGAAAAACTCCACGATCTCTACATAGACCGAATCTACGATGCCTACGTGGACGAGATAGGGTTTGTCCACTGCGACGACAAGATATCTGAGTTCTGCTCAACGCTAGAGCCAAGGAGGTACTCGACGAGGGAGTTCCTGAATCTTCTAGGATCGACACTAAACGACAATAATTCGATCCTATTTAACGCCTATCGTTGCGGAGTTCCAATATTCTGTCCAGCAATTGCCGACAGTTCCATAGGGATAGGTTTAGCTGGTTACTTCAGATATGCCAAGGAGAATGGGCTGAAGACATTTACTCTGGATGTGATGAAGGACAACTTCGAAATCGCGCAGATCGTGCTCAAGTCAAAGAAGACTGGATCAATATACGTGGGTGGAGGGGTTCCAAAGAATTACATCAACGATGCTGCAGTTATGCTGGATTACACTAAGGGACACGCCTACTCCTTCCAGATAACAACAGACCAACCACACTGGGGCGGTCTCACGGGTAGTACTCTGGATGAAGCAAAATCCTGGGGGAAGATCTCAAAGCGCGCAACTAGGGCTACTGTATACGCAGAAGCAACAATCGCTCTTCCTTTGATTGTCGGCTACATATTCCAGAAGGGTCTTCACAATGGCAGAAAAAGACTGAGAATGGAGTGGTCCAAGGAAGGGGACCTCACCATCCAGCAGGAATCCGCATAAGTCGCAAGTTTTTTTAGGCTTTAGAGAGCCTTTGCTAAACTTTCTCCTGTTATCTTTGGTATTGGTGTCTTCGTATTCAAACTCAGAGTGCATGATCCTTTTGGACGACATTCCAGTCGACTACGCCACAGTGAACTACCCCACCCTTAC
>JBMFMY010000235.1:0-1594 GCA_049970435.1 Candidatus Methanomethylicaceae archaeon | reverse complement strand
CTTACTACAAACACCTATTTAAGCCTATTTATTCTGAAACTGTGGTTTACGGCTTTGGTTTTGAGATATGGGCTTTAATCTTAGTCTTTTATAAGGAAAGATCAAACGTGGTACATACACTCAAATTGCAGATTCGCCGCATATCACTATTTAGTGCGGAAGGTCTCGAAGCCAGCGAACCTCGCGTCGGATCCCAGCAACTCCTCGATCCTCAGTAGTTGGTTGTACTTGGCGACACGTTCTCCCCTGGCAGGAGCGCCAGTCTTGATCTTACCTGCACCAAGCGCCACTGCAAGGTCTGCTATGTAGTTATCCTCAGTCTCCCCTGACCGGTGGCTGACCACTACCCCGTAGTTGTTTTTGAGGGCAAAGTCAGCAACCTCCATCGCTTCTGTAAGAGTTCCTATCTGGTTAACCTTTAGCAGTATGGCATTCGCGGCTCCCATATCCACACCTTTCCTGAACCTCTCTATATTTGTCACGAATATGTCGTCGCCGACTATCTGGGTTTTTTTGCCGAGCTTTTTGGTTATCTCCACGAAGGATCCATAGTCTTCCTCGTGAAATGGATCCTCCAAGAGTATGATGTGAAAGTCGGAGACAAGCTCCGAGTAGAAGTCCAGCAGTTCCCCAGAGAAGAGCTCTCTCCCGTCGATTAGGTATGTGCCTTCGTTGAAAAAGCTTGAGGCGGCGGCATCCATGGCTAGCCTAACTTCCTTTCTGGAGTACCCGGCCTCGTTGATGGAGATCTCGAGGATGTCCAGTGCGTCCCTTGTGCAGGATATTGGAGGGGCGAATCCGCCCTCGTCTCCAAGATTCACAGAGAATGGCCCGTAACGGTTTCTGAGCTTCTTCTTCAGCTGCATGTAAACCTCGCATCCAGCCCTTAGAGCATCTTTGAAGGATTGGAGGCCTCCAGGGACTATCATGAACTCCTGTATTGAGAGGTTCCCACCTGCATGCTTTCCACCGTTTATTACGTTCATCAGCGGAACTGGAAGAAGTGAGGAGGAGTTGAGGTGCCTGAAAAGCGGCAGACCTGCAGTGTTGGCTGCGGCTTTGGCTACGGCAAGTGATACAGCTAGTATGGCGTTTGCTCCAAGCTTGGACTTGTTCTCGGTCCCATCCAACGATCTCATCTTCTCGTCTATCTCCTTCTGGTTGCGGGAGTCCATCCCAAGGATCGCAGGCGCGATGATCTCGTTGACGTTCGCACAGGCTTTCAGGACGCCCTTTCCCATGAAGCGCTTGTCGCCGTCTCTCAACTCGAGCGCCTCATGAGTGCCTGTGGATGCACCTGAGGGGACCGAAGCCCTTCCGAACCCATCCCCAGTGTATACTTCAGCCTCGACTGTGGGATTTCCGCGTGAGTCCAGGATCTCCCTTGCGAAGACTTTCTTTATGTTGAAGTCTGCCATTTCGGATCACTCTAATTCGTAGTGCTCAAGCTGTTCAAGTACGTAATTCCTTATGAGTTTGGGAGACTTAAGGTCCCCTACGATCTTGCCGTTCTCCACGAATTTGGTGAGCATCGGCGAGGTTTCACCACTGCATGAAGGACACTTCGGAGGGTCTGAGTTGAAAGGTGTAACCT
>JBMFMY010000234.1:0-1599 GCA_049970435.1 Candidatus Methanomethylicaceae archaeon | reverse complement strand
AGTTCAGCAGAAACTTCCCGGTGAAAGCGATCATAGGAATCCCCTTGTATGTTACCTTGGTCCTCTTGAGAAATGTAGCGGTCCTAAGTCTTACGCCCACCCTGTGGGAGAGACCTTTACAGAGGCTGAGCACGTTCCCTCTCAGGATATCCCTGAGGATTTTTGCCTTCTGCTGGGACTCTAGGTACATCCTGTAGTTCTTCTCATTGAGCGCAAGCCACGGCGTCAGGAACTCATACACCTTCGACTCACAGCATGGACCAAGCCTCCACTTCTTCTCCTCAATCTTCTTCTCCCTCACTGCATATATCCTCTCGAGGACCAATCGGTCCAGCTCCGGCTCTATGTACCTCACGGCATCGGCACCTGCATCCACTCCGACTATCAGCACTCTCCCTCCTACAACCTTGTACTGAACGAGCGGGTAGGAGTAAAGGTAGCCAAGGCTACCAACGTGGTGGTGGAGTATCGGGAGGTCGCGGAAGCGGTTTCCTATGTACCCCCTTATCTTCGGGGCGTGCGACAGATCCAAGGGTCCGTCGAGCTCCATAGAGAGTGTACAGACCCTCACGGAGCTCTCCTCTTGGCTAATGCGGGCGCTCAGCGTAATACCGCCCACCCCATCGAGATCTTCTCCTGCTCCACTAATTTCCTCGTCCTCGGTCCGTTGGGCTTAATGATCCTCACGCTCGTGGCCAGCTGTGAGGAGCCGCTCCCGATCCTCACAAGCGTACCGTTCTCGGGTAAACGCAGCTCGCGGAGTCCTTTATCCTTCCTCCACTCGTTTTCCCTGCTCAGTACAGTCCTGTAGAACTCGTCAGTCTTTTTCAGGATCCCCTCGAGGTCCGCCCCGGAGATCGACTCGAACTCAAAGTGCAGGGACGCCCCTGCCCTCAGGACCTCTTCGTAGATAGGAGGTCCGTTTGGATAGACTGTCACCTTGGCGGCCAAAAGGTCTTCTATTCTGGCGGGCTCGGAGTCTGCAATCCTTATCCACCTGTTGAACAGCGGGTCCATATCCCTCTGACCGCTCCTCCCGAACTCCTGAAGGACCCTCCTTATGAGCTCCTTACTCCTCTTTTCCGTCTCTTTCTCTCTGGCCCTGAACTCCCAGTCACTTATGGCGAACTTGCCGCTCTTCACGTGATCCCACACCAGGGCCGTGAGGATCGCCCCCTTCAGGCTGCTTCCTGGAACGTAGGGCCTGCCCGCGGTCTTTATATACTCCCTGATGAGCTTACCTTCCACTACTCCAGTGTTCTTCACATTGTAGAGTATATGCCTCTCGGCGAGTGCGGGCGCGACTTTGCGGATGCTGTCCCTCCTTCTGAGGGCCTCCATTATCCTATCCCTATACCTTGAAAATTCGCTCTCCCCCACAAGCCTGTAGAAGTCTATCCTCGTCAGCATCCCACCCTCTACGTAGTAGTCCGATGGACCATAAGTAGAGCCTGACCAAATATGAACCGGCGTCAGAGTCTCCATGGTCAGCCTTATCACTTAAACTCCATCCCCACGTAGAGCGGGTGTCCCCACTCTATAGAAGGCGGATTTACCGCCGTCATCATGTGTTCGCCCTCCAGACGGGTAAGCGGGACC
>JBMFMY010000233.1:0-1644 GCA_049970435.1 Candidatus Methanomethylicaceae archaeon | reverse complement strand
GGAAGCGAAGTTCCTGTACAAGTGCAGAAGTACAAGTGCAGAAGACGACTCATAAGCTTCTTAAACAATCTCCTCTTCTTCCTGTTGACTTCTCCCTGTTGAGTTTTAAGTATGCTTCATGCAAGCCCAAGCTTTTAATTTGATCCGCCAACGATTGCACCTTAGCAATCATCCTCTGCAAGTAGAAGTAGTCCTCCTTCGCCCTCACACCCTTGTAGAGGAGCCATGTTCCATCAGACACTAACGCACTAGCCATATTATTGATCCCAGGGTCAATAGATGCTGCTTTATTACCTTTGGGGGATTTAACTTGAATATTCTTTCTTTCACCTTTGACGATGTGTTTACTCTTTTTTCCAGTTTTAGTTTCCTCTACACCAACCTCAACTGGTATTGATCTTTGTATGCTGATTACCTTGTATGGTGTTCCTAATTGTGTTATCACATCTGATACTATCGGTCGTCCAATTTCTAGACAAATTATTTTCATATACACCACCTCCTTTTTTACCACAACAACTACACACACAACCACTCTGCATTCTCATGGCTGGGCTTCTCACAAAAAAGCGGAGAACAACCCAACCTCATCTCCCCCTTCAACTTTTTTTCATGTGGGTAAGAGAGGGGGATTGTGGGAATGCGGAAGGTTGTGTATCTCGTTGTTGTGGGGCCCTCCGTGACCCTTGCGGGAGGCCAGGGCCAGGACGGGGTTTCCCTTGCGGGAAGACCCCATTGGACGCCCCCACCAAAAAGGCGGTCACGGCTTAAAAAAAGTAGTTTTTTTAGAACGACCTATGTCTTTATGTATATTCCGTACGGACCGAGATCGAGCGTTAGGTTCTCGAAGCCGTTCTGAGTTATTATGTACGTGTTCTCTGGCATGTTGTAGAAGACTCTCTTTTTAACACTGAACGCCGGAAACTCGAGGTTTATCACCATTCCTGGCTGTAATTCCTCAGTTGCGCCCTCGACTATGTAGGGAGGCTCGTGAAGTCCCAGACCCACCGAGTGACCCACCCAGCCAATCCATTCCGGAGAACGGATGTCTTGCCAGATCGATTCACCCAGATACCTCGCAATTACCTCGTGTCCCTTCTGCCATAGTTCACCCAGCTTTGTCCCAGGCTTTAGTAGATCCTCCACCTCGATGTGTGCTATTTCTGCGGCGTATGCCCACTTCCTTGCCTCGTCTCCTGGGTCACCTATCCATATCAGTCTCTGACAGTCAACTTCGTACTCCTTGTATGAGGGGCCACCGTCGAGGAATATGTAGTCGCCCTCTTTCAGGATGTGATCCTCATAGAAGCTGGTTGCAAGGTTTCTGGATGTTTGTAGGACGGACATTGAATAGATGGAGTCTATAATGCCCTCATTCAGCCATACCTCCATCATCGCTTTGAAGACGTCCTTCTCGTTCACGCCGGGCCTTGCAAACTCTATCGCCTTTAAGTAGCCTCTGCATGCCGCTCGGTACAGCCTCCTTATTATGTCTTGTTCCCATTGAGTCTTTATCATTCTCTGGGGCCAGACCACGGTCTCCTGTGCATCCACCCATTTCACATTTGGAAGCTGTTTCTTGAGCTTCTCCCATTCTGCTTGGGTGAGGCCGGTCCACCAACCGAAAGGCCCAAGCTTTACGCC
>JBMFMY010000232.1:0-1643 GCA_049970435.1 Candidatus Methanomethylicaceae archaeon | reverse complement strand
GTGCTGTTCATATTCCCTTAGCTGAACTCTTATTCCTATTTTCGATAACTGCTCCTGTATGATTGGAGCTATCTTCTTTAACCTTGGATTATCGTACGGAACGTCCAATGTGAATTCCAATGTAATATTTCCTTTCTTCCTTACCCCTTCTGGTGTCATCTTATAACCAGCCTCATCAAGTAACTTCTTAGCTTCCTCCAAGTTGTATCCCATGTTTGTCCTGGCATATTCCTCTATTGTTGAATTGTAGCAGAGCATCCCTGGTGATATGAAGGAGAACTGGGGTCTCGTGGTGAAGTCGTTTACTACGGCAAACTCACTTCTGTTTAATGCGAGATATATCGCTTTCCTAACATTCTTATCCCTGAACTGAGGCTTTTCCAGGTTGAATATCATAAAATGATATCCTCCATAAGGAAATTCGTAGAGCAGGGTGTTAGGATCAGTTCTTAATTTTCCTACGTACTGTGTAGGTACACTTGTAAGTATATCTAAATGCCCAGCGAGAAATTCATTAACTCTTGTGAGATCATCCGTTATGACTCTGATTATAACCTCATCAAGATATGGATTAGGTCCCTTATTCTCAACGAACGGCAGGTTTGTTTTATAATTCGGGTTTGGAGTTAATACCGTGTAGGACCCTTTAACCCACTCTTTTATCATGAAGGGACCTGCCCCAATTGGGTGAGCATTGAATTCCTGATCCCCAACCTTCTTAGCATACTCAACATCAACAGGTGCGCCATACTCGGAGGTCAAGACAGCCCATAGGGGTCCAGGTGGGTTATTGAAGACGAACTTCAGCGTGTAATCATCGAGGATCTCGGTATGATTGAGCTGAATCCAGTCTGTGCTGTAAGGACTAAGGCGTATGTATCTGTACACCGACTCGTTAAGGGTGCGGGCGTTCAATGGATCATTAGTGATCGGAAACTTTAAGTCTTTCGGAAGCCTTATGATAAGTACTTTACCTCCTTCCTTAATTTCAAAGCTCTCAGCAAGATCAGGTACTATGCTTCTATTAGTGTCAAAAGCCACCAACGGAGAGAAGGCATACCAATTAGCATAAGTCGTCCAAGTAGCTTGCTGAACATCTAAAGCTTGGTTATCCAGATCAGTACCTATTACAATGCTTCTTCTGTACTCTTCTTTGGGAGCAGCAGGACTTGGGGGCTGAGTTAGTATGTAGACTGCTCCTATAGCTATCAGAAGGACTAATACTGTCGCCACCCAAACATTTCTCGATATAGGCATTACCCTCACCTCATCTAGACCTCTTTTTGAGGTCTAACTAAAGTTGACTTAGGCAGAATATAAACTTTATGCTGAAATTTTAGTTGTTTTTCGAGTAAATCAAATTATTTTTGGATAACATTAAAACACTGACTTTCTTGGCAGCACTTTGTCTAACCTAGCTGACCTGAGAAATGAATGTGTGAAAGCTAATCTCAGCGACAGATTCATGGCGAGAGGAAGCCTCAGTTAGAGTGTCTCTATGACGGAGAGATAGTGCTGATGTTCGAAGAGAAGCTCGAGATAAAAAGTATGCAATGCCACTAGAAGTTCTGAATTAAAATAAAAATTAATTCATCTGCCCGCTTTGTAAACTCCCTGCGCAAATAAGGTAAAATAACCCCTTC
>JBMFMY010000231.1:0-1658 GCA_049970435.1 Candidatus Methanomethylicaceae archaeon | reverse complement strand
AGCTCGCCTCAGTTGCTGATTTGATAGCCTGTAGCTTCACAGCCAAGGGCTCGACAACTCCGACCTCCAACATGTTTGCAGTCTTGCCCTCCAAAACATTAACGCCTGCCCATATCTCTCCTCTCTCATGAAGTGACCTGAGTTCAACGAGTATGTCGATCGGATCAAGTCCGCCGTTCTCCGCTAGGGTTCTGGGTATCGCCTCCAAGCTGTCGGCAAAAGCCTCTATCGCCAGCTGCTCCCTCCCTCCGACGCTGGCCGCGTACTCCCTCAGGGCTCTAGCAGCCTCCAACTCCGGAGCCCCTCCGCCAGCCACGATCCTTCCGTCCTCAATCACGTCTGCGACTGCGCAGAGTGCATCGTGCAGGGTTCTCTCAGCCTCATCAACGACGCGTTGCAACCCGCCCCTTATGAGTATGCTGACCGCCTTGGGGTTCTTGCAATCCTCTACGAAGGTCAGCTTGTCTTCGCCGTACTTCTTCTCCTCCACAATCTTTGCGGATCCTAGGTCTGCTGGGGTCAAGTCATCTAGGTTGGTGACTATCCTGGCTCCAGTTGCCCTTGCCAGTTTCTCCATGTCAGACTTCTTGACCCTTCTGAGCGCAACTATGCCTTCCTTTGCCAAGTAGTGCTGTGCTATATCGTCAATGCCCTTCTGGCAGAAGACGACGTTTGCACCTGTCGCCTTTATTTTGTTCACCATCTCCCTCAGCATCTTGCCTTCTTCTTCTATGAAGGCCTTCATCTGAGTTGGGTCTGTGATCCTGATCTCGGCATCGAACTCGGTCTTCTCTATCTCAAGAGGCGCATCGATGAGTGCTATCTTGGCATTCTCTACTTTCTTTGGCATTGCTGGGTGGACGATCTCCTTGTCCACTATTACACCATACACAAGTGTACTGTCTGTCACGCTGCCTCCTTGTTTCTTCACCACTTGTATGTAATCGATGTCTGCCACGTACTTGTCGCCGCGCTTCTCTGCGATCTGCTTAACAGCCTTGACCGCCATCTCTGCGAAGTAGTCCTGTATGCCCACCGATGCCTTGCTGTTCATGGCTGTGTAGGCAATCTTCTTTAGAGTCTTTTCGTCGTCTATGCTTATAGGAATCGCTATCTTTGAGAGCGTCTCAACAGCCTTCTCAGTAGCCTTCTTGTAGCCCTGAACTATCAGGGTGGGGTGTATGTTCTTCTCGATGAGCTCCTCCGCCCTCTTCAATAGTTCACCGGTCAACACCACTGATGTGGTGGTGCCGTCGCCGACCTCCTCGTCTTGTGTCTTTGAGACTTCGACCATCATCTTTGCAGCAGGATGCTGCACCTCGATCTCTCCGAGGATGGTGGCACCGTCGTTTGTTACGGTGACGTCTCCTAGAGTGTCGACTAACATCTTGTCCATACCCTTAGGCCCGAGGGTTGTCCTAACAGCCTCTGCGACCGCCCTCGCAGCCATCATATTTACTCTCTGCGCGTCTCTTCCTTGCGTCCTTTGAGTTCCTTCTTTCAAAATTAAAACTGGAACTCCACCAAGTTGAGCTGTAGCCATAGAATTCACCACAACTAAATTTCAAAAAGAAAGAATTACCACTTCTATATATAGATTTCTGTCATGGTCTGCCCGTTCTTCGGCGTACTCAGACGCCGAGTTTTGTCAAAGCCAG
>JBMFMY010000230.1:0-1668 GCA_049970435.1 Candidatus Methanomethylicaceae archaeon | reverse complement strand
GCCTCCTGAATGCAGCCTTCAGCTCCTGCTCGCTCGCCCTCCTCCTCTCCCCCATACCCGTCTCGAGGTACTCCGCGCACCTCTCGTAGGCCGCCCTCATGTCCCCAATAACGCCCTCCGGGAGCCTGCACTTGTTCGTTGTGTACCTGTTCTCTATGTCCCCCTTGTGGCCCATGAAGAACTGCCTGTAGTCGCGGATTATCAGCCCCTTCGACTCCGCGAGCATGAGCTGCGTGTCGAAGTAGGACCTGAGGACGTAGGGCCTCCAAGGGAAGCCAGCCCTCCTCAGCGCTGTCCTGATGGCGTTGCCTATGTTATTTGACCTTATGAACCGCTTCTTAGAGCTCTTCGGGGTTATCACAGGGGAGTCCGGGGTGAGCCTCTCCCCCTGGCGCATCCGCTCCTCGAGGTAGTCCTTCAGGTACTCGCACCCCTCCCTCCCCAAGAAAGTGAAGTACTGGTGCCCGGCCTTGCTCAGCTCCCTCCTGACCACTACCATCGTCGGGATCCTCTCGAAGGTCACAGAGCACCTGCTGCAGACTCCCTTCTGGTCCTCCTGCACAGGCCCGCGGGCCTGCACCAGACCCTCTCCTCGCCCTCGCTCGCCCTCCTCCCCTTCACCCCTCTCTTCCGGTCCATTTCCATCCCCTTCCCCTCTCCCCTTCTCCTCCCCTCCCTTACGTTCATCCTCCTTTTGGTTCCTCTGGTCCTCCGGCTCGACCTCTATCCTCATCTCTGGGAGGTCGCCGATCCTCAGCCCGTCGGTCCCGGAGTAGTTCCCAAGGACCTCTATCCTGAGTCCGGAGAAGGCCATCAGCGCGCAGGCGGCCCTGGCCTTCTTGTCCCCGGAGAGGAATATCCGCCTCAGCTCCTCCTGCGTCGGCACCCTCTCGCCCCTGAGCGTCGGGCTGTCAGTCGCCCCCCTTATCTTTATCTTCCTGCTGGTGCGGATGCCGTTGTGCGCCAGCCAGGACCTCAGCGCCTTGACCACAGCTGCTATGTATGATCCCGCTTTGCCCTCCCTCTCCAGCAGCGATATGTAGTCCAAGAGGAGGTCGTAGAGGTCCCCCTCGCCCATCCTGGCGAGCTGGCTCGGCGCTATCTTCAGGCGCTCGCACGCGTTGCCGAGCCTCCGCAAGTAGACGTCTGCTGTTGCCTTTGAGCCTCTGGCTATGTTCTCGTACCAGCGCCTGACGCTGCGGTCTTCTAACAAGTGCCCATACCTTGCCCGCATTGTAATAACACTCACCAAAAATAATTAGCCGGAGACTATTTATAAAGGACTCGAATCCAAAATAAGATGGGTCTGTTGGGATTTATACAGAAATGAGAGCGAGTCCTTTTTTCTCTTTGTTAGCATGCTGTTTTCTTGTTATGCTCTAGTATTTCAGGAAAAAAGCTGGCTGTCGTGTAATCTGGCTTCAATCCTTGTTTTAGTGGATTCTCTATTGCGGCCCGCATCTGTGATAGTACTAAGGATGAGATTATATTTAACACGTTGGAGCAGATAGCTTTAGTCCATCGGGATGAACTTGGGCTTGGAAGGAGGAAGGGAGAGGCTGTTCAGGAAAGGGCGAGGCGAATCCTTGCCCGAGAGAACATAAGAGGGGTGTCGGTTTCAGAAGATTTCGTCAGCGTTGACCTGTTGGAAGCGCCTAAGGGTGGTTG
>JBMFMY010000229.1:0-1693 GCA_049970435.1 Candidatus Methanomethylicaceae archaeon | reverse complement strand
CCAGCCCGTTATCCCTATCCCTCCAGGAGGGACTTGGGATTATAGCTCTACATACTTTAGCTATATTTAGGACGCCTACTACGTCTGCATTCATAACCTTGTTGCATCTTGGGCAGTAGAACAAACCTCTATGCTTTCTGTTTCCTTCACTTCCACAGAATGGGCATAGGCTTGACGTCTTATACTCGTTTACCTCAACTATTTTTATTCCATGTTCTTCTGCCTTCTCTTTTAAACGCTCTACGATGTAGTCGAAGCTCCAAAAGTTGTTTATCATGGCGTTTGCTTTACTACCATGGTTGTTTTCTCTTATGTCCTTTAGTCTTCCAATAACTATTCTTGAAATTCCAAGCTTATATGCATCTTCAACTATCTGCCTTACCATGGCGTTTACTGCATGACTAGGCCTCCTCTTCCTTATTTTATACATCTTCCTAAGCTTTCTTGATGTTCTAGTCTTGTTTACTTTAGCAAGCCTTCTTTGTTCTTTTGCTGTTCGTTTTGTCCAGTACCACCAGTCTGATAGAAGAGCTCTTCCAGAGTATGCTGTAGGCTGTTTCAGGCTTTCGAACCATATCGTTGCTAAGTTTACTACACCTAGGTCTATGTAGAGGGGCTTCTTGCCTTCTCTTAAGGAAGGCTCCTCAACTTCAGCTGCCATAAAGCCCCTCCATACTTCATCTACTTCGTCGTAGATTATTTCAAGCCTTCCCTGCTTGCCTTTCCACTTTAGCTTTCCCTTATACTTTAGCTTAAGCCCTTTTGGAAGGTAGATATATCTTTCATCAATCTTATAGCAGTCGTTTCTAACAACTATCCTAAGCTCTCTTTTGCCATTCTTCTTCCAGTATCTTGGCATAGAGACTCTTGTTATGTATTTTGGAAGCTTTCCTTCAGCTTCAAGCTTTTTTAGTTTTAAGAAGCTTCTCCAGGCTTCATTGTTCTTTCTTATCACCTGTTGAGCTGTTGCTGAGCCTACTAATGGAGCATACTTCATGTATAAATGTTTTGGATACCACTCAAACTTCTTATAGCGAACGTACGCTTGTCTGCGTTCAAAGTTCACTTCGTTCCAAAGCCTAGTACAATTTTCTGCTAGTTCTCGTAGAGCCTTAGTATCCTCAACTATGAAGACGTTCACTCTCTCCATTTTAAACACCCTTTTGTGCTTCAATGTACTTTTTGTCGTTGAAGCGTAGCTTTACGTCGACGCTTCGCCTCTTTGGACACCAGACTAGGTAGTACTGGATTAGATATACCTTCACAAGTCTATATACTTTGTCGCTACATTTAAACTTATCGACAATTCATCCCACGATGGTTTTTTACTTTAAAACCGTGGGCTTTCTTGTCGAGTTTTCTGTAAAAAGTTCTTGTCGACTTAAGTTAACTTTCTCCAAGAAAGACTTTAAGAATAAAAGCCAAAGTTTCCACAGCTCCTTAGAGTGAGCGAACCTTAGTTTTTGAGATGACAGTTCGCAGGACTTAGGTCGGCATGTTGTCCCTTTGGCACTCTCCACAACTTTAGCTGTAAGCTTTTTGCTTCTAAGGTTTTATTAGTTAGTTGTTCATTGAGCTTCTTATCTTCTACTTCACCTTACCCCACCTTAGAAGCAAAGGGTGTGCCACTCCGTTAACGCTACTTTCTCCTCGAAGGTACTACTTCACACTCTACATAACTTGTTCGCTACAC
>JBMFMY010000228.1:0-1697 GCA_049970435.1 Candidatus Methanomethylicaceae archaeon | reverse complement strand
TTGCTAGGCTTAGGGAGGATATGGTTGCTGGGTTCAAGAGGCATGATGAGGAGATTGCTAGGCTTAGGGAGGATATGGTTGCTGGGTTCAAGAGGCATGATGAGGAGATTGCTAGGCTTAGGGAGGATATGGTTGCTGGGTTCAAGAGGCATGATGAGGAGATTGCTAGGCTTAGGGAGGATATGAATAAGGGATTTGTGCTCGTTGAGAGGCACATATCCGCCCTTGGTGCGAGGTGGGGGATGATCGCCGAGGATGCCTTCAGGGAAGGATTGAAAGGACTACTCGAGAAGGAGATGAACCTGAAGGTTGAGAGGTGGTTCCGAAAGGACGAAGAGGGAAGGGTCTTCGGTTATCCCAGCACCATTGAAGTGGACGCCGCAGTACACGACGGAAGAGTCGTATTGGTGGAGGTCAAGTCCCATGTGGGAGCTTCAGATGTTTCGTTGTTCAAAAGGAAGGTGGACTTTTATGAGAAGGAAACTGGAAAGAAGGTTGCGAGGAAGCTTATGGTAACGCCTTACGCAGATGAGAAGGCGCTGGAGGCAGCTAGGTCACTGGGCATAGAGATATACACGAAGGTTTGATCGACCAAAAACGAAAATCAAAGAGTCGATATTCAACCAATCAAAGTCGGCGTTACCAAGTTTCTTGATTTTTTTGATCCTAATTCTGAGAGAAGAGACTACACAGATCATGCACCTTTTTAGCTTGCCCCACTGCTATTATGACCTCTTCCTTAGTGATGAGCTCGTCGGGAGATAGGAAGGATGCGTCGTCTCCGTACATGCTTATCTCCTCCCTTCTTAGCCAGCGTCCTAGAAGCATCGGCCAAGAAACCTATCTCGTTCCGGAACTATTCGGGGGCATCGATTTCGCACTATTAGCGGGCTTAAGACGTTGTGCTTCTAGGGTTTTCATTGGTCTGTTGTTCGCTGCCCTTTTAGGTTCCCACCTCATCCCATTCCACTTTAGAAGCAAGGGGTGATTTAAGAGCTACCACCCCGTTATCCCTATCCTTTGGAGGACTTGGGATTATGGTCCCATCATTTCTCGCCATATTCAGCGCTCCCACGGCTTCTGAATTCAGTGCTGCACCGCACTTTCCACAGTAGAATAGCCCTCTATGCCTCCTATTCCCTTCAGAGTTACAGAATGGGCATGTGTTCGATCTCTTTTACTCGCTTTTTTCCTCTACTTTTATCCTGTACTCTTCAGCCTTCTCCTTGAACCTTACGATGTACTCGAAGGACCAGAAGTTGTTTACCATGGCATTTGCTTTATGGCTGTGGTTGTTGTTTCTTATGCCCTTCAGCTCGCCCAGAACTATTCTTGAGATGCCGAGCTGATAGGAGTCTTCGACTAAGGTCTTTATCATGGCGTTCACTGCATACCTAAACCTCCTCTGACGGATCCTGTAGAGCTTCCAAATCTTTCTGGAAGTTTTAGCCTTGTTTTTTCCAGCCTGCTCTTTTGATATCTGCTTCATCCAGTACCACCAGTCAGATAGGAGAGCCCTGCGGAGAAAGCTATGGGCTTTTTCAGTCCTTCGAACCATACAGTAGCGAGGTTGACCACGCCGAGGTCTATGTAGAAGGGCTTATTGCCTCATGTTAACGAAGGCTCCTCGACCTCGACTTTAACTGACATAAAGCCCCTCCACACCCCGTCCACATCGTCATAAAATATTTTGAGCC
>JBMFMY010000227.1:0-1709 GCA_049970435.1 Candidatus Methanomethylicaceae archaeon | reverse complement strand
GACATCGTCCCAGCCAGCTGTGAGAAGCCAATATTCTCAGTTATTCCAATCTTCTATGCGACGCTCCCCCTCATCGCGCTTTTTGTGATACCGATAACAGGAAGCGCGCTCATAGCCTTCGAGGGAGACATAATATTTTTGATGTTCGTTTCCGCGCTGATCACCCTTACGGTATTCCTCGCAGGCTGGAGCTCGGCGGGCAGTTTCAGCAGAATAGGTAGCATCAGGTCAGCTCTGCAGATGCTGAGCTACGAGATCCCCTTCGGATTGGCGCTGGTAGGTCCTTCTATAAGTGCGCATTCGCTCTCGCTGACAAAGGTAGCGCAGTGGCAGGCAACAAACTCTTCTTGGTTCGTATGGCTCCAGCCCATAGGCTTTGCTGTTGTTCTCATAAGCCTACTTGCAGAGCTTGAACTAGTTCCGTTCGATATTCCAGAGGCTGAGACCGAGATAGTTGCGGGATGGCTGACCGAGTATGGGGGGAGAAGGCTGGCGCTGTTCAGGCTAGGAAAGGATCTGGAGCTTGTGATGGCTTCCACCCTTATGGCATCACTCTACCTCGGGGGTGCACAGCCACTGTTCTTCGTGCCGCCAGTGATCATTCTAATTGTGAAGAGCACCATCGTGTTGATGCTGATCTCGTTTGTCAGGGCGCTCTTTGCGAGGTTCAGGATCGACCAGATGACGTCGGGTATGTGGACCTATCTGCTGCCTTTGATGATAGTCCAGATGCTCCTTGTCCAGTTCGGGATCGGAGGGTGAAGTGGTATGAGCTTATTCAGGGAGGCAGCAAAGCAGATCTTCAGAAAGCCGGCAACTGTAAAATACCCATTCGAGCCAGGAGTCGTGCCGCCAGGTTTGAGGGGCAGACCCGTGTGGGATATGGAGAAGTGTATACTTTGTGTGCTCTGCCAGAATGCATGCCCGACGGCGGCTATAAAGATGATTCCTAAAGGTCCTGATGCAGGCATAGAGTACCACCTGGACAAGTGCATATTCTGTGCCGAGTGTGCAGATGCGTGTCCGAGGAAGGCTATAACCATGACCACCAACTTTGAGCTCGCTGACACCTCGAGATCTAACATGATTCAATTCTACAAGAAGCCTCAACCGGCACAGACACAGCCTTCCAAGACGCAATGATATACAGCATGACGTTTACTTTTACTTTTTATAATTATAGTAATTAATATTTTATTTTTTATAAATATAAATAATTTTACAATATAACAAATTAAGATGGTTTTATTTATGAGGACATGCTTTTGTGAAGAACCACTCCAAAAGACCTGTGCCTTTGAGACAAAGCTCTTCACAGTGGTGGAATGCCATACCCTCGAAGAGCTCCGTGATGCCGCCTGGGAATTTGCGCGAGAACTTGGCATAGCTGCTTGACGATATCAAAGTGTGTAGGTCTTACCATTAAGCGTGGTTATCAAAGTTCTAGAGCTTATTGGAGCACCTTGATTGTCCACTTTCTCTACTTGAACCTCGACACTTGATATGGGATCAGGCGGACCCTCAGAAAGCACGGCGCCGGAAACGTGTTTTTCCTCCGACAACATCCTTCCTGAGGCCTATCGAAATGTCTTCAAATTGGGCGTGGAGTGCAAACCAATTGTGGATATGCCATTGCCGTAAACCACAGTTTCAGAATAAATAGGCTTAAATAGGTGTTTGTAGTAAGGATAGGGTATGCCAGAACGCCT
>JBMFMY010000226.1:0-1719 GCA_049970435.1 Candidatus Methanomethylicaceae archaeon | reverse complement strand
CCATACGAAATGCTGGTTGCCCGAACTGCTTAATAAACTGCTGGAAGATCACCTACGTAAGGGAAGGACCTTATGCAGGAGCATGGGTTGACGGACCAGAGTATGAGACTTTCTGCACTTTCGGCGGACTCTTGGACATATCAAACTTGGACGCCACGATAGCGGCCAACCAGCTCGCAGATCTGTATGGCATCGACACCATCTCTGCCGGGGTCGCCATAGCATTTGCCATAGAGGCATTCGAGAGGGGCATCCTCACCACCAAAGAGACCGACGGGATGGAACTAAAATGGCGCGACGAAGCTGTCATGATGAACCTCATAAAGAAGATAGCCTTCAGGGAGGGCATCGGAGATCTCTTGGCGGAGGGTGTAAAGGTAGCCTCTGAGAAGATCGGAAAGGGATCAGAAGAATTTGCAATACACATAAAAGGGCTCGAGCTCCCAGCTTATGACCCTAGACCCGTCAAGGCTCATGGACTTGGAATGGTAACATCAAATATAGGCGGGAGCCACGCTCTGAGTTATGGCACCCAAGAGGTCTTTGGTCTTCCTACCGCTGTGGATCGTTTCACAGTCGAGGGGAAGGGCAAGTTAACAAAGTTCAACCAGGACCGTCTCACATGGGGTGAATGTTGTATCTGGTGCACCTTCCCGACCAGAACAGAGTGGCATAAACCTGACTTGCTTACAAGGATAGTCGCAGCGGCAACAGGAATCGACTTTGGAGGATTTGATGCCGCCCTCAAGATTGGAGAGCGGGTTTGGAACGTCGAAAAAGCCTTCAACGTAAGAGAAGGGTTCGACAGCAGGCACGATACCCTACCAGGTCGCTTCCTCAAGGAGCCCATTCCTGATGGTCCGTCAAAGGGACAGAAATTCGAACTTGAACCACTGCTGAACGAATACTACCAGGCAAGAGGATGGGACGTCGAGACAGGTTTACCCACAAGAAGTAAGCTGGAAGAGCTAGGACTCAAAGACATTGCGGACGATCTCGAAAAAATGGGGCGACTCCGTTAGGGATCCACCATGCAAAAAGTAACAGTAAAGTTCTATCAGGACATTCGAGAGGCTGTAGGAGTATCCTCAGTGGATATAGAGATAGACAAACCAACTCCACTCCCCTTTTTTTTGAACGGACTGGCGGAGCGATTTGAAAAGCTCAAACCAATCCTATCAAACCTTCAGACAGAGAGAGCCACTGCAATAGTGCTCGTAAATGGTCGAGCTCCAATCCCGATCTCTTCAGCAGTACTGGTTGGCGGGGAAGAGATAAGCATACTCCCAATGGTAGAGGGCGGATAAAATATACAGTTTATCATTTATTGATATAATTTGCTTATTCAGTTTTCGTGTCAGTTTACTCAATAAACCTTAAAAATAAATTGCGATAAAATAAAACACGTGAAGCAAAATGACTCAAAGGGAGGAGATGACTCCATACGAGAGGCTCATGACGGCCTTTGAGCTCAAAAAACCAGACCGCGTTCCGGTAACTCCTTTCGTTAGGGAATGGTGTGTCCGCCAGGCTGGCTACAAATTCTCCGAAGTAATGACCAACACGGAGAAGTACGTTTACTCTCAGCTATACGCAATAAGAAAGTTTGGTTATGACATGGTTCTCGACTTGTTGGCGGTGCACGCAGAGTCGGAGGCCATGGGAAGTGTCCTCAAAATACCTGTGGATGCCCCTCCCTCTGTGGACGTGCCTGCGGTG
>JBMFMY010000225.1:0-1725 GCA_049970435.1 Candidatus Methanomethylicaceae archaeon | reverse complement strand
GTTAGAGGGCTGCCATTTATCAGAGATAAAAAAAGTTGTGGAGCCGGGGGTCGGATTTGCACCGACGTAAAGCGGGTCTGCAGCCCACCGCCTGGCTACTAGGCTACCCCGGCGGATTTTTATTAAACATTTTATAACATAGTTATATAAAAAATCTGTGGTCGGAATGAAGGAAACAGTCGTGTGTTTGGTTTCAGGAGGCATCGACTCCCCTGTGGCTTGCGTCCTCGCCTCTAAAGTATTCAATGTGATCCCCCTTCACTTCTGCATTTACCCATTTACATGTGAGGAAAACTTCTTTATAGCCATGACGGGTTTCAAAAAGCTCAAGGAGAAGATAGGATTTGAAAAGGTAGTGGTATTCCCTTGGGGCAATATATTGGAAAGAATTTTAGGTAGGCGCAAAGGAGGTTACTCCTGTCTGGTTTGCAGGAGAGGCATGTTTAAAGCCGCTGAAGTAATATGCGAGCGGGAGGGCGCTTCCGGCATAGTCACTGGTGAATCGCTTGGGCAGAAGGCGAGTCAAACTCTGAGCAATTTGGGGGCGACAACGCGGGGGGTAAAATTCCCGATCCTCAGACCACTTCTCGGGCTAGACAAGAATGAAATAGAAGCAATTTCCAAAGGCATCGGGATTTGGCAGGAGCGCCATGCTGGCTGCTGTTATGCGACGCCAAAGTATCCTAGGACAAAGGCAGAAGCCAGCTTAGTGGATAAAATTTTGGATGAACTAGGGGTTTTACAAATGATCCAGGAGAACATGGGTAAGCTCATGGAAGTAAAAACTTTTGAGGAGGATTTTGAAGGCTACCTCCTCTCCCTCGCCTGAACGATGCCCTCATAAATTTTATCGTTCTCTCATGTGTTTCGCAAAACTCCGGCTGTTCGAGCTGAGATTTTAAGACCTCTTCCTGCCAGTGCGAATTATAAAGCCTGCAAAACGGCTTGTCGCAAAAGGGATCTCCGAAGACGTGATAGAAAATCGCTTGCATTACATAACCCTTCATGACTTCTGTCAAGCGCTCGTCATCGTAATCTATGAACCTGCCTCTGAACTTTTCCTTTAGAATCTCCAGCGGAACGTTTGGAAACCCGATCGCGGCGTAATGGCGCTTAAGCAGGTAGTATTCCTTGGGCTTTGCCGGTGCTTCCACTATGCCGGTCGTGGAAATAATTGTTGGGAAACCATAAACACTGACTCTAGCGTGGTACCTTCGATCCCTCTCGTCCCAAGTGGCGGGGAGCCTGTTTGTAAAAACTATGTGCAGGTGTTCTATGCTCAACTCCTCGGCAGGCAGCAGATCGCGGAGCAAATCTTGTAGTTTAAAGCCGTCATACAAGATCCCTGCAGGAGATTTTTCGGGTGATAAGATCAATTTCTTTTCGTATTCAATCTCTCCGCGAAGTGGTTCGAAAACAAAATCTGGGTCGGTGAAACTCCTCACTTTTGCTCTTGCGAGTTTTATCGCAAGTTGTTCAATTGGTCCTTCGGGTCCGATTAAGGGCTCTCTCTCGTCCACTTCTATCTCCCCTAAATTTTCCCTGATGTAACGGGCTATATCCGAGAGGTTCAGAGTTTTAGCAGATGGGTCTTTGTATAAATGAATAGATGGAATGATTTCTACGACTTCCTTCTCATTTTCCATGATGTGTCCGCCCGCAGTTCGTTTAACAATCTAATTATCAATTTTTTGCCAAGAATATTAAGGCAAGAGCTTGACTAGG
>JBMFMY010000224.1:0-1725 GCA_049970435.1 Candidatus Methanomethylicaceae archaeon | reverse complement strand
GCTGCCAGACTTCTTCCCACAATTGCCGATCTTGGCAAAGTCTCGGCCATTACAATGTTTTCAGGTTTGCTACTCACAGTTTTATTACTGGCTTTGCCTTCTGCGATCTCCAAGTACTACTCTGAACTTTTGGGAAAAGGTAGCCCCGAAGCAAGTGGAGTTGCCTACACTGGATTTAAGATCGGTGCAATTCTTACCGTCGTTGGTAGCGGCTCTTGCTTCTTACTGGCCCCGACGATATCGTTGATATTCTTTGGGAGCGGAGATGAAGCATTTTTTTTCAGACTGCTCGCTTTAGACATGTCGGCTTTATTTTTCTCCCAATTCTCTTCATCAGTGCTATACGGTTCTGAGAGATTCAAGGAACTTTCAATAACCTCCGTACTCTCAAATTTGGTCAGAGCTTTCTCAACAATCGCTCTTTTAACACTTGGCTTTGCAGTCTCTGGCGTAATTATAGGATGGATAATTGCCGACTTTTTATATCTGTTCTTCTCTTTATTTTTCTGCCGAGACATCATGAAAAATATGCGAGGCTCATTCCCAATATCGATCCTTATGAAATACTCTGCACCAATTTATGGATCAAACATACTGGGCTATCTTAAATCTACTATAGATCGGTACATTGTTCTCGGTTTGGCTGGTGCCCAAACACTTGGAATCTACTCCCCTGCAACAACAGCTGTTCTTTATGTATCCTCGTTACCTGGGTCCTTAGCATCCGCCATATTCCCCCGAGCCTCAAGTCTTTTTGGTAAGGGTGATCTCCATGGAATAACGAGGACAACTAATGTGGCATCAAGATACTCTGCCATTATATACTCTCCTATGGCTTTCGGTCTTGCTGCCACAGCTCTTCCCACAATAGACCTTTTTGCAGGTTCAAAGTATCTCGGAGGGGCGCCTGCATTAGCAATTATGGCCGTCGCATCCGTAGTGTTGTCACTTTATCAAGTCACCTATACCTATATTGCGTCCATAGGCAAAACCTTTGTATTCTTCATATCCCAAGCTGCTGGCATAGTGGCATGCGCCATTGTCTCTATTCTCCTTGTACCTCATTTTGGGGCAGTAGGAGCCGCCTTAGGCTGGAGTACCCTTACGCTGACGAACTTTCTAACAACACTCTTTTATGTAAAGTCGGAAATACGGGATTTGTTGGACTGGCGGTCATTCTTCATCTCGCTTACCACTTCATCTATCATGTCAATAGTTATTTTCATTTTTGTGTGGAGATACTATTCGAAATATCTACTACCTGTCTACATTCTTATTGGTGGCATAATCTACGTAATGATGCTCAAGGCTCTAAAGATTATTAACGATGCTGATGTAGAATTATTGATTGCCCTTCTCCCTAAGCGACTGAGGGGAGCAGCTTATCGACTTGGTCGTTTCTTGTCTTCTTAAAATCCAATTAAAATTAAAATTAAAATTGATTTTAATTTTCATTATAAGCATAAAATTTTGCACAATAACTAAAAATTGCTAATCAAAACCAGATCACTTTTTAGTACTTCTATTGCCATCTCCTTTATGGTGTTGAAGTCTCCCTCATAGAAGGGCTCACATTTGAAGATATGTTCGAATATTCTCCTCCCTCCCTCATCATCACTTTTTACCCTAAAAATCGTAGACCCTGAAGCCAGTTCACATTCCTGTATCAGTCCCTCCGCATCTCCATCGACAATCCCGAGAATTGGAATCCCGAATCTGCAAAGT
>JBMFMY010000223.1:0-1737 GCA_049970435.1 Candidatus Methanomethylicaceae archaeon | reverse complement strand
CCAGCATCTGTGTCGGAACGCGCAAAGGCTGAGCGCTGGAACCTCGTGCAACGTCATCTTCCGCGAAACGCTCCAGACCTGAGGGATGAAGAGCAAAGGGAAGGAAAAGCGGGAAGCCCCTTGCGTAAGCGAGGGGTAATTCACTTAACACTCTCTGATAAAATATATCGCGTCAATCTTTGCGTGTGAATCTTCTGTTTTACTCTTCCTTGAAATTGATATAACACTCTTTTATGGTTAGCAAAATTTTTATGTGAGAGTGTGTAAAATAACGCGTCCGACGCCAAGGGGGCGCCCTTTGTTATTAACCAAGGAACCCCACAATTGGGGCGCCCTTTTGGCATACTCCCTTTCTGGACTCTCCATCACAACCTCTTCTGTTGTTTCCCTCGGAACCTTCTTGTAGCACTTTATCTTCTAACATTAAAATACCTGAACACTTGAAAGATAGTTGTAAATATGAACACAAACAAACTGTTGAGAATATACAGCATGGGCTATGGGTCACTATCAAAAGATCGTTTTATTTCGATAATAAAAGGACACGACATCAATATTGTCGTTGACGTTAGACGCTGGCCAACATCCAAGATTGAGCACTTCAAAAAAGAGAATCTCGAATCCCTTCTAAAAGAAGTTGGTGTACTATATCTCTGGCTCGGTGACAAATTGGGTGGGTTCAGGAAGGGTGGATACAAGAAGTTCATGGACTCGCCGGACTTCTGGGAGGGAATAAGATCAATAACCTCCCTCTCAGAGAAGGGAAACGTCTGCCTTCTCTGCTTGGAGTCTGATTCCAGCAAGTGCCATCGCAGGTATATAACTGAACGACTCTCCTCATTTGGTTTCGAGATCATAGAAATATGATAAAAAATACTTTGTGTACTAACTTGCCTTCTTGAGCATTTTTTATTCTTTTCTCACCCTTCCTCCGCTCACATCCGCACCAGCATATTGTAGACCGAAGCTGGGGTGCCCTCAACCTCACCTCTCTCACTTAAAACGCATCCGCACCAGCATATTTTAGACCGAAGCCTTAGCCGCTAGCCCCCTCGCAACATTTGCCATCGTCTTTGCCATTACCGAGTCGCCAAAAGTCCTCTTGAAGGTGGAGTAGGCGGCCTCAACGGCCCACCTCCTTACGTAGCCCTTCTTCTCTGCCCATTTTTCATGGCCCAAACAGCGGTACAGATCAACCTCGCACCTCCGCACCTCGGACTTCGTCTCCAGCACGCTGTTCTTTCTGGGCTTGATCACTATGTCTATTCCGTTCTGGCGAAGGTGCTCGTATATCCTGGCAGAGTCGTACGCACCGTCGCCAAGGACCTCCTTTACATTGCCCCTTGCAGTTGCTCCGTCGACAAGCCTCTCCGCCACCCTCGAATCGTGCACCTCGTCTGTGGTGGCCTCAATCGCCACGACCTCCTTGGTCTTTACGTTGACTGCAAAGTGGACCTTCACGTACTTCTTCTTCACTCCATGGGCGCGCTCGATCCATCCGCCAGCCCTGAGGGCCCTCACCCCAGTGGAGTCGAGGGCGATGGAGAGGGACTCATCTGATCCGGTGAGGTTGGAGAAGGGTGCCATGTCCACCAAAATAATCCTCTTCCTCAGCGTGGTGTAGTTCCCCGTTGGAAGATTCCTTGGGATGAGAGAAGAAAGGGTTGTATTAGGTTATGCTAGGATATCTTCTTCAACTCAAAAGGATGATCTGGAGCGGCAGAAACAGTCCATACA
>JBMFMY010000222.1:0-1763 GCA_049970435.1 Candidatus Methanomethylicaceae archaeon | reverse complement strand
CCGCCTACGATTCTTCTATTTCCTCTTTCATCTATTTCAAAGAGCGGCTCAGGGACCTCTATCTCTTTATCATTAATCATTTTTTTGACCCATCTATACTTAGCAACTATTCGACCCGTAGTGTTTACCTGATAAATCTCGGGGAGGTCGCCTCTCTCCTGTCTTCGCTTTAAAAATTCATAGAACCTCATGACGTGCGCTGTGGAGCTCACCCCCATGGTGAATGGGAGGCAGTACCTAGTCTCGAATATTGTTCCGAAGGATTCATAAGACTGGGCTGGATGTCCCACAGACCTACCGTCAGCCAAGACCTTTGCAGCAAATGCCGGATCAGCGATCTTGATCCATGCATAATCGACGAAGTATCCAGGCGATAAAAAGACAGCCACGTTCATCGGTCCACTAGACTCTGGATCACCATCATAGTATCCAGTGTCTGAGAGGTGGAGGACCGACCTTGAATTTCTGTTGGGAAACCCATAGTAGGTGAAGAGTTTTCCCTCAAAGCAAGGATTACCATCAGAGTCAAACTCTGTGTTTTCATGAAGCGCCCTAGGCGACATGGCGGCACTCCATATAGCTACCTGAGTAGAGTCGACATCCTCCGTTTTTGTCCATGTGCCGCACTCAGAACCAATAACCGTGTCTTCGAATATTGCAACTATGTCATCATTTTTTATCACTTGGTTGGAGATGTAGTCGAGTGGATTTATTCCGAATCTCTCAATATACTTCTTCGCGTTTGTCTTACTGAATATGTACATTCCGTGAGTTGATTTACCTGAGCCTGTCAAGCCCCATATACACATGATCACTCTCTTCACGTCGCCTCTAACGGTCTTGACCGTGAATTCTCTCAGAGCAGCATGCTCGCCTATGCCTCCAGTCTTATACACATGGTATATCCAGTGGGTCAGGAAGCCCTTCTTAACCTCGCCTTGATAAGAACTGCAAGTAACTATAGTGTAGTTGTGGTTCGGGAATCGGAGGATCCGCAGCATCTGACTAGTTCCATGTATGTTTGGATTGCCGAGATAGTGTGGTATGCAGAAGAGTTCCACATCTGGCTCCTTGGACGGGTCTCCTGGAAAACAGAGCTGCTTCCATCTATAAGCAATGTCAGGAAACTGAGGGTCGCAGTAGAGCCTACACTTCATCTCTACTCTTGTCCCTGGCTTGCCTAGGATGGCGTCGACCTGTATGAGTGGTCCTTGAGCAAGTATATGCTCAAGCACTCTCATCATTAGGAACTTATGCTCCCTCCGTAGGTCTTCGTCCTTCTCTATAACCACCGAACCCGCGGCTGATCTGTGCCAGATATTTGACGCCCATCCCCACGCTCCGTTCCTATATTGCGTGCCATACATCTTTGCTCTCTCAAACAGGTCGGGTGGGTTGTTCAGGATTGCCCTTATACCACTTCTCTCCTTGACCTCTATTATTCTCCTGAAGCTCTCTCTAAATCCCTCAATGGTTATCTCGTCCAGTGGGGGTATCACTCTACCACGATGCATTTATTCCAAAATTGATTATTAAGCCAGAATTTCAACGTTTCCCTACAAACTGAACAAAACTGCTCCTGCCAGTCATATCTCTGAAAATTTTTATTCATCTCTTTATTATTTTTAATCAGATTTTGATGCATAAGCAATGGGTTATCTCGTTAATGTTTTAATCCGTTATGAGGACATTAAGGTGCTCAAAGTCCTGTGAGTAGAGTCGACGCATCCTCTCGACAAGGTTGTCCGTCCCGATCTTGATTC
>JBMFMY010000221.1:0-1774 GCA_049970435.1 Candidatus Methanomethylicaceae archaeon | reverse complement strand
CTTTGAAGCTGTTTCCGACCACTGTACGCGCTGATCAGTAACGACTTCATGAGCCCTAAAGTACTTGCAGCAACAACACTAAAACGGCGTGGAAAACTTTTAGCTTATAAAAATTTTTATTGCCATTATATTACAAAGGAGCACTAAAGAGATTTATACTATGGACTATGGTTTATAATATGAGGGTGCCCAATGTTAAGGATAGGCATAATCGGGAAGACCAACACTGGTAAGACAACTTTATTTAATGCGGTGACAATGCTGAACGCTGAAATCTCAAACTACCCGTTCACCACCAAGGCGCCGAACATAGGTGTCGGCTACGTGAAGACTCCGTGCGTCTGCAGGGAGCTCGGCGTGAAGGACAACCCTAGGAACTCTGCCTGCATAAACGGATGGAGGTTCATTCCTGTTGAAGTGGTCGACCTGCCTGGGCTGATAAAGGGCGCATGGGCTGGCGCAGGTCTTGGAAACCAGTTCCTCTCAGTGGCTGCTCAGTCCGATGTCCTCCTCCACGTGGTTGACGCCTCAGGCTCAATAAACGCAAAGGGCGAGATATGCGAGCCAGGAATGGGTTCTCCCCTCGCAGACTACTACGACATCGAGGAGGAGCTGATAAGGTGGTACATGAAGAACCTGATAGAGAACGCGGAGCAGGTCCGCCGCCTCATGCAGGGGAAGGGTGTCGAGCTCCACAAGGCTCTTACCGAGGTCCTGGCAGGTATAAAGGTGAAGGAGTGGCACGTCAAGGAGGCTCTCCAGAGGTCCAAGCTCACCGGAATGCCTTTCGAGGACTGGGACGATGAGGACTTCAAGGCTTTCGCCACCGAGATAAGGTACATATCCAAGCCCACCCTGATCGTGGCGAACAAGATGGACCTCCCTGTGGCTGAGAAGAACTTCCAGGGTCTTCAGGAGACCTTCGGTGAGAGGTTCGTTGTGCCGTGCTCAGCAGACGTTGAGCTTATGCTCAGGAGGGCCGAGAGAGCTGGCGCCATTTCTTACGTGCCAGGCGAGGAGGGCTTCAAGGTCAAGGACGAGAGCAAGCTCACACCGAAGCAGAAGTGGGCTATAAAATATGTCCAGTCGAGGGTCTTTGACAAGTGGCTCAGGACGGGCGTGGATCAGGCTTTGTCCATTGCAGTCTTCAAGCTTCTGATGATGAACGTCGTTTACCCTGTGGAGGACGCCAAGAGATACTCGGATAAGAAGGGTAACGTGTTGCCGGATGCCTTCATGCTACCCCAAGGTTCAACGCCGCTGGACCTAGCAAGGGAAATACACTCAGAGCTCGCAGAGGGCTTCCTCTATGCTATAGACGCTGTCACTGGCATAAGGCTCCCTAAGGACTACCAGCTCCACGACAGGGACGTGATAAGTATAATATCGACGAGAAAGCGGAGATGAGGCACTTAACTTATTTGGTAGAGTCCTCACAAGGCAAAACAATGGATCTGATAAAAACCCGATAGAATGAAGTGCCTTGTGAAAGAGTGATGGATCTTTTCTTGATTCCGTAATCTACCACCCAATCCAAATACGCAACTTTGAATAACAAGGACATTGGTATGTATATAGATATGGCTGGTTCCACAAATCTTTGGCATTCGTTTCCTTAACTTTTTACTGCGTTTTTGATTGAAACTTTTCGTACTTTTTGTTTCCGGTATTCTGTTTTTGGTGTTTTTATTTCCGGTTCATCGATACCACCGCAAGAAGACTCCCGACTTTAGTCCTGGAGAGGAATTGCGGTATAAGTTTAAATACTTAAACT
>JBMFMY010000220.1:0-1793 GCA_049970435.1 Candidatus Methanomethylicaceae archaeon | reverse complement strand
CCCGGAGATTCCTTGGTGGGCAGTCGTTGCGGGACTCGCAGGGATCTTTGTTGTAGGTGGGGTCATAGCCTATGAATTTCTTAAACCTAAGTAATATTTTCTAAGAAAATCAATTCCCAACATACATGTTCCTGCAACGCCGCTAGCTAATATGAGAGCTCCTATCAGCCAATGGTGGGGCATAGGCGGATCCCTCTCGCTTCCATCGAGCCCGAAGTCCTTAACATCATCAAACATCAGGGCTGCCCCGATAGCCATTGTGCCTATGCCTGCTGCTAGGCCAGCAAGCTCGCCAAAGATCCCGTTTGACTGGATGGGTGTGCTGGGCATCAGCCGACAGCCTTCTTAATCTCCTCGGCAATTTCCTTGAAGACCGGGACGGTCTTCATTCCGGATAAAATATAGGGCCATACAAAGTACAGGGCCACACCGCCCACAGCGACCGTAATTATGGCTCCTGCAAGCATGCCCCACTGGAAAGACTCCCACTCAAAAGCCATTGGCTTGATCCCTAGGGCTTCCTGCCACTCTTGGAAGAAGTCCATACGACCACCATGATAGTAATACCTAAACTATTTAATTTGTTTTTTTCTGCGCGGTCTGTTCAGCCACTATCTCCTCTTTTGTCACGAACCTTAGCTTGACCGGATGGTACGCTATCCTACCCGTGAGGTAGAGCCTTATCTGCTCGGCCTGCCTATCGAGCCACGCTCTTCCTTTGTCACCGTACCTCTCTATCACGGCTGCGAGCTCAGGGAAGTTCTTCTTGCTCCTCTCCATTAGCCAGTCTGCGGTTACCTTCGACTCGACGACCTCGGGCGGGAAGGACCTCGCTACCCTAAGTGTCATGTTTATGACTGGGAGGACTGTGCTGGCGAGGCTCCTCCTTATGCGCTCCGCCTTAGACACCTCTTCTGGCCTCATCTTCTCGTATGCCTCCTTCGGCGTGTGGCTTAGCCCGTAAAATAGCGCCTCGAGTATGTTCCAGTCGTTCTCGATAAACATGCCCAACTTCTCAGTCCCCAGTACATTTAGTATGCCCTTTATCGCTCCTTCTATCAACGCCTCTAGGATCTTGAGGCTCAGCTTACCTGCGACCCTGAGGCCCCTTTCAGCAGACGTACTTCGCTACCCCCTACCGTGCCCTGCGGAGTTACAACTGGCGGCTGTGGCGGCTGTTGGACTTGTGGTGTTTGTACTGGTTGCTGAGGTGCTCCCGGTGGTTGCTGGAAGATCGTCTCCACGGCGGGCTTGAAGAGGTCGATTATCTTTGCTACGCTGTCCTTGATTATATTCGTCACGGCATCTATCCTCTTGTCGTCCACGACCTCCTCCTGTGCCTTGCGCCTGGCCTCCTCCAGTGCCTTCTCGAACTGATCCCATGTCACTGGACCTCCGACTATCTTGTACCCCGCCGCCTCCAGCCTCTTCTTTAGTTCCTCGGTTGATATCCTCTCCAGCGCCTGTCTCTGGGCTTCCTCTATCATCCTCTTCACGTCCTCTTTTGATAGCTTCTCTGGCTCGACCCTGTACCCAAACCTGCTCAGCATCTCCTTTGACTCCTCCTCGAGCTTCTTCACCTTCTCCAAAATCTCGCTCAACCCCTCGGATTTGGCCGCCTCGCCTGACGCCCCACCAGCGCCCTTCTCCTCGATCGCCTTGAGCTTGTCTACTAGCGCCTGCAGGTTCTGCTTGAGCGGCTCCATCCTGCTCTCCAGCTCCTTCATCAGCTCCTCCCTGCTCTCCTTCCTCTGCTTCTCGTCGAGGATCTCTGTCAGCTGGTTGATCTTTAC
>JBMFMY010000219.1:0-1812 GCA_049970435.1 Candidatus Methanomethylicaceae archaeon | reverse complement strand
CTCTCAATACCCTATATTATAAGTCAGTTATATATCTCTTTCTACCCTTAACTGCTTTTCTGAACCCTTTCCATCACCATTTCGGGATATGTGCTCACAGCCGTTCGAATGTAGAGGATCCTCTACCATTCACTCATATTGCTACTAATATGATCATGCTCCAATTCTTTCAACACGCCTTCAAACATCTATCAAATCTAATTGTAAAAGGATTTTTGAGGGCGACTCCACTAATCTCTCCCTAGGAGATCAAAATGATCGATGTCCATGCACACTTGTCCGACTCCTGTTTCAGCGATCTACCATTGGTCTTGAGGAGGGCGAGGAGTGCTGGTCTGGAACACATAATTATGTCCATAACAGATCCCTCGGAGATCAGCAGGGCAAAGGAAATAATTACCATGGACCCCAACTTCCTATCCCTCACGATAGGTTTTGATCCTGCGATACTCTCGGAAGAGAAGTTCTTGCAATTTGAGTCTCTGGTGCGAACCGTACCTATTGTCGGAATAGGTGAGGTCGGCTTAGATCACTTCTACATCAGAGATCACGCACAGAGGGCAATCCAGGAGCTATTCTTCAGGAGGAGCATAAGACTAGCCATAGAGAAGGATCTGCCTCTGGTTGTACACTCGAGGAGTGCTGGGCATGTTACACTGGAGGTCCTGCGTTCAGAAGGCGCGAGAAGAGTTCTGATGCACGCATTCGATGGAAAATCAGGGGACGCAAAAAAGGCTGCAGATGAGGGGTTCTACTTTTCAATACCCACTTCTGTCGTCCACTCTCAGCAGAAGCAAAAACTCGTCAAAAACCTTCCTTTGGAGTCCATCATGCTGGAGACCGACTCGCCAGTACTCTCCCCTGTGAGGGGACAAAGGAATGAACCAGCAAACCTGATCTACGCCCTCAGAAAAGTTGCCGAGATCAAGAGAGTGAGCGAGGAAAAAGTTGCCGAGTTAACCACAGAGAACGCAAGGAGATTTTTCAACCTCTGATTTTTTATTTAATCATTTAAAAAACTGCTTCTGAAAAAAGGCAAATTTTTATATATCGTGTCAAAAAAAGAGAGATCTTGCTGTCTGGTGGAATTGTATGAAGACTTCATTGGTTGTTGCTATTGTTGTTGTTGCGATAGTGGTCGTTGGAGCAGCCTATGCGTACACCTCGATCATCGCTCCAGCCCAAAAATTCAAGGTGGCTGCGATTTACGTGACCCCAATTGAAGAGACTTGGAACCAAGTACTTCACAATGCACTCTTGAAGGCCAAGAATGAGCTTGGAATCGACTACGCGTACTCGGAAAAAGTCTCCGAGTCGGATGTTGAAAGGGTGATACGTGAGTACATAAACAGTGGGTACAAGTTGATAATGCCGCACAGCTGGGGGTTCTGGGAGGTATCGGACAGATTGGCACCCCAGTTTCCCAACGTCTACTTCGCCCAGGGCTCCGGTCTTTGCCAGAACTTTGGGAAGAACCTTGCACTGTATGACTACTACATCCAGGAAGCCGCTTTCGAGGCAGGAGCCATCGCCGCAAAGATAACAAAGACCAACAAGCTTGGCATAGTCACAGCCTTCCCGGGTGTGGGCGACGTCAATAACCTGCTGAACGGCTTCATAGCCGGGGCGAAGTATGTGAATCCCAACGTCAACGTTACAATCTCCTACATCAACTCTTGGTATGACCCGGCCAAGGCCAAGACCGCCGCGATCGCACTGATAGCCTCTGGTGTGGACGTCATATACGCGGAGCGGTACGGGGTCTTTGAGGCATGCAAGGATCCGAGCGGTAAGGTGCTTGCATATGCATTT
>JBMFMY010000218.1:0-1816 GCA_049970435.1 Candidatus Methanomethylicaceae archaeon | reverse complement strand
CTGTCTACGCCCATGTAAAGCATGCCCACAAGGGCTGAGAAGGCAAGACCAGGAAATAATAGGTAACTCACGATGAAGTTCAGCAAAACCGTAAGGATTTCCATCTTCTCATCTCCTCTTTTAAAATGTGATGGGTTTCACCCCTGTCCAAGTCAACGATGGAGACGCGATCCTCGCACCCAAAACAGGGGTCTATGCTCGCCATAACTATCGGAATTTCTGCTATTGTGCAGCCCTTGAACATCTCCTGCCAAGATGGCACGTTCGCGTACGTGGGAGTCCTTATGCGCACGCGCTCGGGCTTTTCTGTTCCGTTAGACATTGCGTAATAAAACAGCTCCCCCCTAGGGGCCTCCACCCTGCCGACGACCTCGTTGGTGGCTATCCTTGGATCGATCCTCTCCCTTATCGGCCCCTTGGGCAAAGATCTGATGGCCTCCCGGATTATTCTTATAGATTCGAAAATCTCCTTAATTCTAACCACAACTCTGGCCAGAACATCCCCGCCCTCATCAACAATAACTTCGAACGGTATTTCCCCGTACGCGGCGTAGGGGTCGTCTTTTCTTATGTCAACTTTAACTCCAGACGCTCTGGCCGTCGGTCCAACCGAGCAGAGTTCGATCGCTGCCCTTTTTGGGAGGACCCCGACGCCCTCGCATCTTGCCAGAATTGTGCGGTCCGAGGTGAATACTTTTGAATAGTGCTCTGTGGCTTTCTCTATTTCCTCAAGCGCCCCAATGATCTTAGGCACTTGCGAGGGCTTAATGTCCTTTCTCACTCCGCCTATCGTGTTCGTCGCGGAATGGACCCTCCCGCCTGAGATCATCTCCCTTATATCCATTATCTTCTCCCTGTCCCGCCAAGTTAGCATGAATATGGTGTCGAAGCCTATCTCGTGCGCGGCCACGCCAAGCCATAGAAGGTGGCTGTGTATCCTCTCCAACTCAAGCAAGATCGACCTAATATAGTGCGCCCTCTCTGGAGCAGCAACTCCAGCGAGCTGCTCTATCGTCTGGCAATAGCATGCGGAGTGCGCGATGTTGCATATGCCGCATATCCGCTCTATCAAATAAATGTCGTGGAAGTAGCTTCTATCCTGCAAGGCCCTTTCGATCCCTCGATGGGCATAGCCTAGGCGGATGTCTACATTCACGATTTCTTCGCCTTTAACCTCGAACTTGAAGTGCTCAGGCTCTTTGAGGGCTAAATGCTGCGGACCTATGGGAAGTATGTATGTCATTTTTTCTCCTCCAACTTGGTGAACTCCTTTCGCAGCGGGTAAACGCCCTGAGGCCAGTCGTCGGGCAGAAATAAGTGACTCGGGTTGGGGTGCCCATTGACTTTAATTCCAAGCATTTCCATCAGATCGCGTTCGTAAAGCGCCGCCCCTGGAAAAAGATCGGTGACCGTAGGCAGGCTGGGGTCTTCCTTACTCAGAGTTAACCTCAAGTTCAAGACCACGCCATCGCCGCAATCTATGTGATAAATCACCAATATCTCGTTGCCCAAGTCAACGCCAGTTATGGTCGAAATGTGCTCCGCGCCTTTTTTCTTGAGGGCTTCAAGCGCCTTTTTAAAGGCCCCCCTGTCGCTGACTGCACTTATCCTGCGCACACCCGTAATTTTAAACTCCTTCACGAAACCTTCAAGCACACTTGAGATATCCTCCGGCTTCATTTTTTAACCTCCGTAAATCTCCAGCGCTTGCCATCATTTCAGTCCTCCTAGGGCTGTAAGCAGGGCGTACAAGATTGCTTCAGGCTTGGGGGGACATCCGGGCACATACGCGTTTACGGGAATATGTTTGTCCAGC
>JBMFMY010000217.1:0-1820 GCA_049970435.1 Candidatus Methanomethylicaceae archaeon | reverse complement strand
CCAGCAGATGTGACTGGAGGCGTAAAGCCCCAGGCGAACGCTGGAAGCCCCTTGCGATAGCGAGGGGTAGTTCACCCCAAGGTCTACAATATCCTAGTGAAGTGTATGGGCGAGTGCTTACTCTGCAACACCAAATCCCTCCTCATATCGGACTCCATAGGCGTCTGCCTAAGCTGTGTAAGAAAAAATCCAGCTGGGGCGCTGAGCATAACATCCAAAGCCCATGGAATGGCACGTTCAAAATTTGGCCTCCCTCCTTTTCCGCCAAGGGATAAGAGCGGAATACCTTGTAATGGATGCGCAAATAGATGCTCGCTTGGGGTCGGACGAACTGGCTTTTGCGGTCTAGTAAAAAACGTGGACGGGAAGCTGGTCCGATTTGGAGGTGCCCCTGAAAGAGGGGTTTTGGAGTGGTACTACGACCCCCTTCCTACCAACTGCGTCTCTTCATGGTTCTGCCCGGGTTGCACCGGCAGAGGATATCCATCTTTCTCCTACTCCTTGGGACCGGAGTTTGGATATTTCAACTTAGCAGTCTTCTACGGATCATGCAGTTTCGACTGCCTCTTCTGTCAAAACTGGCACTATAGATACCTGTCTACTAAACGCTCGCCAACCATGAGCGCAAAAGACCTTGCCCTGAAGATCAGTGACAGGAGAGTGTCCTGCATTTGCTTCTTTGGTGGCGACCCATCCACACAGATGCCTCACAGCTTGGAGACATGCAGAATCGCGTGCGAAATTGCCCGAGATTCTGGCAGAATTCTGAGGTTGTGCTGGGAGACCAACGGGCACCTCACGCACGATATGGCTATGGCTGCCGGTGAGTATGCCTTGAATAGCGGGGGCAACATCAAATTCGATATAAAGGCTTGGGATGAAAACTTGAACATCGCACTCTGCGGTATATCCAACCGCGAGGCCCTAAGAAACTTCAAGTCATTAGGTTCGCTCTACGAGAAGCGCCCGGATCCACCACTCCTATCAGCCAGCACGCTTTTGATCCCGGGATACATTGATTCCCAAGAGGTGGAAAAGATCGCAGAGTTCATAGGCTCAATAGACTGAAAAATCCCATACACTCTGCTCGCTTTCTATGGCTGTTATGCCATGAGCGATCTGCCCACCACCAGTAGATCTTTAGCCATAGAATGCAAAAAATCAGCGCTCAAACATTTGGACAACGTCAGCATAGGTAACCCTCATCTACTCTCCTAGTTTGAACTCAATGATTGGTTGTAGTCTGAGTGGTATTCCTCGCCTCACAAAATCGGGCGCCCAAAAAGCCACGATTTTGTAAGGGGATGAATGGGCAAGAGATTTAAAGGTTTTCGGTGAATATTGTGCATTGGATGTGTTCCGGTCCAAATGCTGGAATAAGGCTCCAGACCGAATTGGGTGGGAAGGCTCCAGCGAAGGGAGTCTTAAATATAGGCTGCCTTCGAGGCGAAGGCAATGTTAACTGGGCGGTGGTTCTTAAATCACCAATTGCAGATAGCCGCGGAGCGGTGAAGAGGTGAACGCTGAAACGGATGTGCCTTCGAGCGCTGAAGCGGCTGTGTGCAAGAATCTCCTGACTTTAGTCATGGAGAGTGTCAATCTGCCTAATCCTTTTTTCATCATTTATCTTAGTTTTTATGCATTTAAATTTTTTTATTAAATTATGCTAATATAGATTTTTTATAATTAACATAAATAAAATTGTTAAAAATAAGATTTCATCCATAATTAAAATTATGTGGCATTTTTATAGAATGGGTGCCCAGAAAACCTAGAGCTTCAGCTCTGGGATGAATGGGCAAAAAGTTTAAAATTTAGAG
>JBMFMY010000216.1:0-1825 GCA_049970435.1 Candidatus Methanomethylicaceae archaeon | reverse complement strand
GCCCCGACTTAGAGAATAAAAAAGAGAGGTGATTAATCCCCTGACGATGTGCTCCGCGCTTGTGCGGAGTACTGCTCGCAGACCTCAGGCCTGCGGGTTGGCCCGTTTTTAACCTCGGCTGGTGCCGGGGGAGAGGGCCGAAACCTGGACCGTTGCAAAGACAGCCGGACAAGGAGGGCCGCTTTGATTTGGCTCTCCGCGATAACATGATGCGATATGACTCAGCTGATGCCGTTCCGGCGGCTACCGCCGCGTAAGGCTGCTCCGTTCCGCCCATCCCGTTTCATTTCTTGCAGAGCTGGGACCAGGCAGCCTACGCCATCGACCCCTCGGTCCAGGTCGGGATACAGCCCACGGACCGTGGTCTGTTTTCCCCCGCACCTGCGGATGCGGACGAACCCAAAGGAGGTTGATAGTATGAGTGGAAAAAAGCATGAAGTCAAAAGGAAGGAGGGAGGCCAGTTGAGGTACATCAACAATGCGAAGGGCTGGTGCTCCAAGTGCTTCACCGCGGTAGAAGGCGAGGCCATCGAGGAACTGGAGCGCATCAGGGGCACGGTGTTCACGTACCTGTACCACCCCCGCTGCTTCGTGGAGGCAAAGAAGCCGCTCTTCGATAGGCTTAAGCGCTTCATATTCCTGCCCGGCGGAGCAACGCCCGCACCGGAGGGGGGAGGACAGTGAGGAGAAAGAGAGTGACGACTGAAGAAGAGCCTACGGAGAGGCACTGGTGTATCCATAGGGATATGTTCTGTGATCCTGAATCATGTGCTTGGTTCAAGTATGTGTGTGATGGATATGGACCAAGGATAATAAAAAGGAGGGCTGTGGCTTGACAGTAGCACCGGTAGCAAATGACCAAGGATGTCCCTATGGACTGAGCTGGCAAGGATGCATACGCTGGTGGAAGTGCTCCAGGGCTGTTCTGTGCTGCATGGAGTGGACGGTCAGCCACGGCGAGCAAGAAAAAGAAGGAGAACGAAAAGGAGGAGGGATTGAGACTTGTCAGCCACTCCTCGACTAAAGCTGGGAGTCTCCTCGAGGTGACGTCAAAATGAACCCAGAAGAGATTGAACAAATGCTGGAGTCCCTCTCGCTCGACCTAGCCAGGGTCAAGCAGAGGCTCACACTCCTCGAATCGATACTTAGTGGCTTCGAGTTCGTCTCCCCCTCGACCTTCTCACAGCTCCTCATAAGAGCACCAGACGGGACGGCGTTAGCGAACGTTATCGTGTACGGAGATATCGGGAAGATCGTCGCGGTGCCGTTCATCCCAATTGATATGGACGCCGCCCCGTTCAGGTTCTTCAGGCGCTACCTCGAGGACAGCAGGGCCCGATCAGAGATCATGGCCTTCGACATAAGGGAGAGGAGGATAACAATCCTCCTCAACCGGGAGAGGAAGCAGTTGACCGCTGAGGTACTCGGGAAGCTGCGGTGGACGTTAATTAAACTATACGAGAACCAACGGAAGGCGGAGACCGCGCGGGCGGAGGCGTCTCCATGAACGCGGTGAACGACGAGATAAAGCCCTCCCGCAAAGACCAGGAGATTACCGTGCCGGAGGGCGGATCTGTGGGCACGCTCAAGCGGGCTAAGAAGGGGAGGAGGGGCAGGCCCTTTTCCTCCTTCTGCACGCGCAGTCTGCTCAAGGAGTGCGGCGAATGCAAGTACTTTCTACTCACACACTACTCCAGCAGGAAGGGCAACGCATGGGGGAGGTGCAGGAAGTTCAGGACTACGGTGGGAAAGCGTGGAAAGGCGTGCGAAGAGTTCTCCCCACGTGTGGGTGAACTACATGCCGCTGAGAAGGCAAGGCTCAACC
>JBMFMY010000215.1:0-1867 GCA_049970435.1 Candidatus Methanomethylicaceae archaeon | reverse complement strand
GCCTTTGTAGCCGCGACTGCCGATAGTGCCCCCCCACCCCTCGCCGACCCATCGAGCTTTGTGAGGAGTATCGTCCCTATCTTGGTCGCGCTGTTGAATGCCTCTGCCTGTTGCGCCGCCTGTTGCCCGATTGTGGCGTCCAGGACAAGTATGATCTCATCTGGCTTGACAGCATCAGCGACCTGGCGCATCTCCTCAATCAAGGCGCTCTCGTTCTTGTGCCTTCCTGCGGTGTCAACTATTATGACCTCAGTCCCTGCCTCTCTCAATTTCTTCACACCATTGACAGCGAGCTCCACAGCGTCCTTTGCGCCCTTATCACCATAAAAAGCGACACCAGCCTTCTCCGCGAGCTGCTTGAGCTGGTCGTACGCTCCTGCTCTGAAGTTGTCTGCGCAAACCAGACCTACCGAGTAGCCCTGCTTCTTCAAGAACCATGCCAGTTTGGATGCACTTGTTGTCTTTCCTGACCCTTGGA
This sequence comes from Candidatus Methanomethylicaceae archaeon, assembly GCA_049970435.1. Taxonomy (GTDB): domain Archaea; phylum Thermoproteota; class Methanomethylicia; order Methanomethylicales; family Methanomethylicaceae; genus JBMFMY01. Next base: position 1,389 of record JBMFMY010000215.1, on the reverse strand, counting down.
TGCCTACCAAGAGTAACACAGTGGTCTTGCCTTTTGGGTACTTGGGGGGCTGTAACCTCTCTCCTCCAAGTAGAGAGACCAACTCGTCATAAACTACCTTTATCGCCAGATCTCTCCTGGTTATCCCCGGGGGTAGCTCCTCCTCAAGGATCTTCTTTTCTATATTCTTTGAGAGTTCCAATACGAGCTTCACGTTCACATCAGATTGGAGGAGCGCCCTCTGAATATCTCTTACAAGTTCCTTGACAACTTTCTCATCAACAACTGGTGCCCTGAGCACTTTCTTGACAGCTTTGCTTATCGAGCTCCCCAATCCTTCAAGAACCATCTATTACACCATTAAAATAAAATTTTTACCTATAAAAAACTTTAGGTAGCTATTTTACCCTTACAATATGCTTCTCGTTCAATATGTCCCAATACTCCACCTCAACCCCGGGCGCCAACTTTGAAAGGATCTCTTGGTCGGTAGGTTTCTTGATCTCAAAGGTCTCGTAGGTCCCTAAATCCATCAGCTGGACCGTGTCCTGCATAACAGATATCACCTGTGCTGCCTTCTTCTCAACTATGGGAACATCCACCCTCTGGTCTGCTGGTGCTACAAGATTTCTCTTTACACCATCAAAGATCCCGACTGCTACTACCCTGGCCTTGGCAGAGCCGTGCTTACCCGTCTTTGACTTCTCCATTGAGACAACCCTACATGGCACGTTGTCTATCACCACAAAACTACCTTCCTTAAGACTTCCGATCTCAACAGGCTTTGTTGACATTCTCCATCCCTTCAAGTCTTTAAATAAATATAGGTAAATAAATCTTATCGGCATAACTCCCAACATCTATTCGACCATAGTCTGAAAAAAGAATCTGCCTCTCACCTTGTAGATTAAAAAAGCTATTATATGCCAACAGACCAAGATCTTCAACAACTTTTTGGTGAGCGCCTTGTGTGATTGGTGCATGAAGCATGGTGCTGGCGGAAAGTGGTACATGAATGCAAAGAACTATTCAAATGAGCTCGCCGAATCAATAGACGCCGTAGTTAGCTGTTTCCAAAAACGAAGGTTTAAATATTGCTAAGTATAGAATCATATTGGTGTCGGAGAAGCTCTATACGATTAAGGAAGCTAAGAAACTTCTTGGAGTTACGACGTGGACTATCCAGAAGTGGGATAGAGAAGGAAAAATCAAATGTGTTAGGACTATTGGTGGTCGAAGGAGAATCCCAGAAAGTGAAATCAAGCGGATTCTTGGTTTGAAGGAAGAAAGAATCATTTTGGGTTATGTAAGGGTTTCATCTTCGACACAGAAAGACGACCTTGAAAGACAAAAGCAACTTTTGCAGAACTACGCCAAAGAAAAGGGCTATGGAGAAATTCAGGTCTTAGC
>JBMFMY010000214.1:0-1881 GCA_049970435.1 Candidatus Methanomethylicaceae archaeon | reverse complement strand
TTAGTATAATGAGCTTTAAAATCCGAGTGAGAGTTTGGGAGAAAATTCAAAGGGTGGACCAGCCATACTTCCCGTAAAGGGGTACGAAGACGCAGCCACCACAAGTGTACTCATTGAAGGAGTCCCCTTTTCTCTCCACGAGGATCAGGTCCTGTATGGAGTATGCCTCCCCCACAGGAATCACCATCTTGCCTTCATCCTTAAGCTGACTCTTAAGGGGCGGAGGTATCCTAGGGGCAGCAGCCGTGACTAGGATCCTGTCGAAGGGAGCAGCTTCAGGGTACCCCAGCGTGCCGTCGCCCTCGATTATTGTGACCCGTTCGCTGAAATTCGTCCTCTCCAGGTTCTTCTTAGCAAATTCAACGAGACGGGGCAGACGCTCTATGGCATACACGTGACCCCTCTCCTCTGGAGGGATCTCGAGGGGGGCAACTATCTCTGCGCATACAGCTGCGTGATATCCAGTTCCTGCCCCTACCTCGAGGACCTTATGACCCTTCTTGAGATCGAGGAGTTCACACATCATGGCGACCATGTGGGGAGCGGAGATCGTCTGACCGTCCAGCGTCGGAAGGGGGGAGTCTAAGTAGGCATGCTCCCGCAGCTCCTGCGGCACAAACTCCTCCCTCGGAACCTTCAGCATGGCCCTGATCACTTCGGGCTTCTTCAAAATTCCCTCCTCAATGAGGCGCTTGACAAGCCGCTCTCTCTTCTCGGCGAACTCCACCAGATTTCACTTCTAAAGTTTTATTTGGTGACGGCTATAAAAATGTCTTGGTGTTTATGTTTAAAGTAACATTCCATGCATGGGGAGATCCGCTGATAACCGCAACCCACAGAACCACGCTGGAGGTCACTAAAGAGGGATTGAAGAGCAAGAGGGGCGACTGTGTGGTTGCGACGCGGTCGGAGATTGGATTGAGGGAGCTGCCAGAGGAATTCAAGAGTGCAGCTAAGATAGAGGATGCGAGGATATCGCTCTTTATAGAGGTGGACGGATTGTCGGAAGAGGTGCAGGGTCGCGGTCATCCTTCACTATCTTTTGAGAGTGACAAGGAGATGGTGGTTAGAAAGAGCGGGTATGTTTGTGGGAGGACTTTGATGATCTATGCAGACAAAGCAGCGGCTGACCTGAACCGAGAGTTTGTAACAAAGTTAAAGGATAAGGGTGCGAGGGTGAGGTTGACTTTGGTAGTCCACTGAGGGTTTTTGGGCATTGATGATCATTGTCATGGTCTTGGATTTTCTGTGCGGGATTGTTCAGATCCAAAATTTGGAAGCTTGAGCCGTTGTTAAAGGTGTGTAGAACATGCCATTCACCCCATTTTAATAGGTCCTGCCATCGCCATAGGGCTTCCGATGAGGGTGTTTGTCCATGTGCCAACGTTGGTCTTGGCAAGTGTTGTCTTATCTTTAGCCCTTAGCTGTGCTCGTTTTTGGACTGGATTATCCGTTGCACTGGTTTATGCATACACTAATTTTTGCTGTGCCTATCGGGGCTTTTTTGGATGGGTTATGTTCAGGACAAAGAAGAGGATTGAGCCGATTTGCAGGAGGCTGCTTTTGGAAAGCGATTCAGAGGTCACTGCAAGGGGTTTCATAGAGGCTGGCGTGTTGGGGACTTTTTCCCATGTTGTTTTGGATTCGCCTCTTTATGCGGACATCATATTTTTTCCCTTTAACCTTTAACCCAGCATACAACCGTCCTAAAATTCCGTAGCAAACTGCATACTAGCTTGCACGGGAATTTTTCTGGCTCCACAGATAGTTTCGCAGGAGCTACAAGCTCCTCTGCTACCCGTCGCATCTGCCAGCAGTCGGCGGGGACGTGCCTCGCCCCATCCTTAGCTATGTTCCAGCTCGCCACGAGGTGGCGGTTAA
>JBMFMY010000213.1:0-1881 GCA_049970435.1 Candidatus Methanomethylicaceae archaeon | reverse complement strand
CGTGGCTGTCGAACAAGTGGAGCGCCGTCACAAAGCCAACCATTCCCATGGAAGTTAACTCATCGGACCTTCTGCCGATTTCACTGTCCACAATGTCCGAGAGGAATCTCCCATTCCACATCCTATCTCTGAAAGCCTTCTCCATCTCCGAGAGCCTCTGGGAGAGATCTTCCCTCGCTGCAAACCTGCAAAGCCCTCTGAGGGCCCTTATCCATAAACCGTTAACCTCTGGCAGGTAGTACTTGGGGATTGACTGTCCTTCCTCGTCCCATCCGCTCGGCAGCCTGCACGCCCTACCGTTCACCCTAGAATCTGTCCAAGACTGGTGGGGCGCGCAAGCCACCAGCCCTCCCCTCAGCACTGGAGGACCTCCTGCCACAAGTTCCCTCTTTTCCATTTCGTTCAACAGTTCCGATGCTAGGGAAGTTGCTCTGTCTCTGAGGTCACCTCCCAAAAGGCAACACAAATACAACAGTAGAGGAGGTCCATCTGCAGAGTGTTCTTTACCACCGATGAAATTGGGAAGGGTCCTCTTATCCTCGAGGATCTCCATAAGCATCTCTGCCAGGCTCCTGATTTTGCCCTCCCATCTGAAGACCCTTGTGTAAGTCTGGAAGTTGTTTATTATCCCCTCTAAGGCATCCCTGATCCACGGTGACCTGAACCACCAGCACCCCGCCTCAGGGAACCATGTCCCATCAACGAACAAGCCGAAACACCTCAGGGTTGAGAGCCTGAGTACCATCAGATCCCTTAGACGGGGCTCCAAGAAGTATACCCTGCCCATCCATGACTGATCATTTAGAGAACCATCACTGTTAGATATACCCTCGCCACGAGCACCCTCATTACTTCCAGCACTGGTGCCAGGATCAACTATTACCTTCATCTCCTTACCTTCCAAGGTGCACACCGCAGGGGCTCTGATCTTTTTGGTCTCCCTCACAAACCTAATGTAGCCATTTTGGTCGACATACCTGAGGCCGCTCCCAAGTTTGTAAACCCAGTCAGTCACATAATCTATGGGTTGGATCTCCTTGAATGGACCTAGTGCAACCTCTAACCCTACCCAGCAGGCCCTCAGCCACCTGCCCTGAGGAACTATCTGAAGACTGTCTGAAGCGTCCGAAGAATCCAACCTCATAAAATCGAAAAAAGGCAGTATCCTGACCCCGTCCTCGCTGAAAGCCATATGGAACGAGTCGTCATCGGAACTGAAGCTGAGATCCACCTCAAGACTTGTGTACCTGTACCTCGCTTTGTAGGCGCCAACAGAAACACTCTCTGCGTCGCCCTCCTTCATGGAGAACATGATCCCGTCCAGCACCTTGTATGTGCTACTGCCTTTCGATACAAGAAGACCTTGGTAGGGATAATCCCTGTTGGGGCCAACAAACCTCTCACCTTTGAGAAAGACCTCAACCGAGAAGACCGATGAAGACCACTCCCCAATTCTCGACTTCAAAAGGATCTGTTTGTTCCTCGCGAAATCCCAGTCTGGATCCTCTTTAGGACAAACCTCTATCTCTGGATTGTATTGCAAAAGACGGACCTCCAAACATTAGAAAGAGTTATTTCTGCTGGAAGTAAATAATTATTGGGGATCGTGTTGCGGGATGTTTACGAACTCACACCATCCATGCGCCTCCTACTCACCATGCACAACATCTCAGCTGTGAATACAGACTCTGCCAAAAGGCTTGACGACCTCCGGTACTTCTCAGACCTGCACAACGATGAGTTGAGGGTGGCGCTCAGCGAACTACTCTCACACGGCTATGTGGTTGAGCGGGACGGCGCCTACTACCTCAGCAGTCTCGGAATCTCTGTCGTGAGAAGCATCTACACCTGAGGACTTCATGATGAAGCCCCTCCTCCACA
>JBMFMY010000212.1:0-1898 GCA_049970435.1 Candidatus Methanomethylicaceae archaeon | reverse complement strand
AGCCCCCACGATGAAACTATCGTTTACAGGTACGATATTGAGATTGGTGGTCGGAACAGAACTCTCTCTCAGAATATTAGCAGACAAATTCATACCTGTCAGAAATCCGACCCACTCCAGTACTCTATCGTCAAAGTATCTTCCAAATATCAGGAAGCCTCTGGGAGGACCTTCTTTGGTGCTTTTCAATATAGGCTTTGAGGAGATCATCATCGGTCCATTTTCAGTCAGGATCATACCAGACGTCCCAGAACCAAGCAAAAGTGGCGAGTTGCCAGATTTAACCTCTTCCCACAGCACTTTAGGGACATTCACCTCTTCTCCTTTGTAGAGATCTAAGGCCTTTGCAAAAACCACATCATTCGTAGAATTAACGAACAACATCACATTAATATCCAGAGTTATAAGAGCCTCATCTTGAAGGTTTGATCTCACGTACTCCTCGTTCTGGTCAACAATAAACTGGTATGTGTCATCCCACGCGCTCCAATCCTCCAAACTCTTTTCAATACCTTCAAATTTAACCTGTATGGCGCGGGAGATCATGTCCATTTTGTGCTGCGCTTCTTTTAACTCATTCTCCAAGAACCCTTTTATTATAAAATTTTCAACTAATAAATAGGTCGAGCCTATGAGTAGAAGCGATGTAACTAATACTATCACTAGGGTTTTATGTAAAACCTTCATCCCAATACACCAGCAGTATTGTGTGGTGATCGGCAGGCACTCAATATTTTCCTTGATATTTATATAAGATCATATCCATCCATATATTAAGATCATGATATTTCGGCTCAGGAGACAAGTACTATGCCCGCACCGATGAGGATTCCACCTAGCACCCCTATGAGTGAGATGGCTTCCCCTAAAAAGATGTTTGCCACAACTACGGCGACAACTATCTCAAACAGTAAGACAATTCCTACATTTACTACTGTGAGCTCCTTCAGCGCCCTGTAGAAAAGATAGAATCCGAATATTGTGCATACCACCGACGTGTAAATAATCGCTGATACCGCAAATGGTGTGGTGTTGAAGTTCCAACTGGAAAGTGGAAGGAAAGGCAACAGCCCCAAGGTTGAAATTAGGGTCATGGACTCTGTGACTTCCGTGGGGGACATGCCTAGTTCTGTTGTAGCCCTTTTGTTGTAGATGTTTGAGTAAGCCCAAACAATGCCTCCTGAAAAGACTATCAGATCACCCAAGATGGAACCTCCACTTAAAAGCGAGAGTTTTCCTTCGGTGGTTGTCAAGATTACGCCCACCAGTCCTAGGAGAATCCCTCCCAATATCTTTGAAGTAATCTTCTCGTTTAGAAGATAGGCTGCAAAGATAGCCATGAATACGACATTCACATTGACCAAAAGTGAGGCTTTTGAAGCTGTCGTAGCGTCATCCCGTAAAATTCCATCCCGAATCCAAGGGCATTTGTTATGCCCAAGATCCACAGTATTCTACTGCTGAACAGCCTAAAAACGTTTTTTCTCATCAGGATCGCATAGCACAGAACTAATATGGAGGCTATACCAAACCGTAAAAAAACAAAGAGGAACGGATCCATCACCCCGAGAGCAGCCTTCACTACTGGAAAAGAAACTCCCCATATGATTGTCGACAACAATAGCCCTGCAGTCGCACCCACCCTCATGAAGACAGCGCCTCGGAATAGATGAACCGGGATGGGTTGAGTTATCAACACTCTCATATAAAAGAGTGCTCCGCAGAGCCACATTTTTAACTTCATCGGCGGGAATCCCCTTCCGTAGGGAAGCTTCCACAAAGCGCCCTCCGAGCGCTGTTAAGGAGTAACTAAAGAAAAGTGGAAGCCTATGGCTTCAGCCATGAGAGGAGGCCACATCTTTAATTCCCTCGTGTGGGATTAGCTCAGTGTTTTGATC
>JBMFMY010000211.1:0-1899 GCA_049970435.1 Candidatus Methanomethylicaceae archaeon | reverse complement strand
ACCCGGCATCATGTGGTATCCGACTTTGAGACCGCTATCTCTGAGTATTCTTGTGGCCTCTTTAACATCCTCAACTGTACAGCCCCTATTCACGCCCCTCAGTATTCTGTCATCAAGCGCCTGAACGCCCACATCCACGAGCGTTGCCCCGAGCCTCAACATCCTGTCGGTCTGAACTTCTTTTGCCCAGTCAGGTCTCGTCTCCATTGTAATGCCTATGCATCTGACCCTGCTTCTCTCGTTCCTGGCCTGTGCTTCCTCGAGCGAACTCCACCTGTATGGTCTAGATGTTGGGTAGTCGTTCATGGCTTCCAAGCATCTCGTTACGAACCACTCTTGATAATCGAGATCGGTTGCTGGGAAAGTCCCTCCCATTATTATGAGCTGTATCTTGGAGGGTCTGTGACCTATCATGGAGTATTGGGTCAGCCGATACATGACCTGCTTGTAGGGATCAAAGTTGCTCTGGATTCCCCTCATCAAAGCCGGCTCTCTTCCAAAATAACTCTGAGGGGTTCCGTAATCTACTCCACCTGGGCAATAGTAACATGGACGTTCTTTTGGGCATCTGGAAGGCTTTGTCATAACCGCGACTGTGTATATTCCCGATGCCGATCTGACTCTTTTACCAACCAAAAGAGCCACAATGTCCGTCTTCCTCTCATCCTCTCTGAGGTACTTCAATATCTCGTGGTTCTTGAGTACCCTATCCAGACCCTCCTCTGCGGATACGGCGTGCTTAATCCTCGTGAGATCCATGCGATCAGGTCTGCTCTTCATCAAAATCTCAATGATCCTTCTTGCCACTCTCTCTTCCTTTGATTGGTCTGCTTCCCTGGACTCCATATTCAGACCTTCCGTGCCAAAACTACCCAGTTCTCCGCGAGCAATCTCGATGAAACCCTTTCCCCATATGCCTTCTCGATCAAAAATCCCGCCCTCTCAACCAAGGATCTGAGCTCCCCCAACTTGAAAAGATGGTAGAACCTCCTCTCTCCACCCCAAGGCACGTAGGTATCGCCGAACTCCCTCCCTTTAAACCAACCAGCTACCATGCCAGGAAGGGCTCTCAGAAACCTCTTTTGAATCAGCGACCAAGCGGTAATCAGAACAGTCCCCCCGTCCTTCAGGACTCTTCTGACCTCCTCCATAGCCCTGAGCCTTGAGGTTCTATTGGGTATGTGGTGTATTGTGGCCACAAATATCACCTTGTCGAAAGTCGAAGCTTGGAAGGGGAGGTGGATGGCATCACACCTTAGAGGATGCACCGTCCCCCTGAATTCCTCCTTAAGGTTTGATGTTAGGACCTTGATCATCTCTGAAGACACGTCTGCGGCAACAACGAGCGCCGCCCCTTTCTCCAACAGGTATCTTACGTTCCTTCCACTTCCTGCCCCCAAGTCCAGCACAGTCTGACCTTCGAAGGGTCCTGCATCCTCCAGGCTCTTCCAAACCCTCCTCCTGGAATGACAAAACTCCTCCGCGATGGTATCGAAAACCCTTATTATCTCCTTTCTCTCCCTCACAGACCCAGACTCAGACTCTGGCATCATTTTGACCTCTGCATGGAAAGGATCCTCTCAGCGATCTCGGCAAACCCAAGTCCAAACTCCTTTTCTGAAACCATGTTCGCGATCTCCTTTAGCCTTGGATCTGCATTGGCCACGGCTGCCTTGAATCCGCAGATCCTGAACATCTCCAAGTCTGTTATGCTGTCTCCTATCCCTGCCACATCCTCTGGTCTCACCCCAAGAAACTTGAGTGCCCTCATGACACCCTTGCCCTTGTCGACATTCTCATCAGTTATATGATATGCAAAGTTGCTGTCCAACACTTTCACACCATCGAACTTCTTGACTACCTCTTGGACTTTTTCAAACTCAATGGTCCGCCTGATAG
>JBMFMY010000210.1:0-1905 GCA_049970435.1 Candidatus Methanomethylicaceae archaeon | reverse complement strand
TACTGCCATTACAGATATGGGCTGGCTGAAGATGATAGTGGAGGTGACCGGCTGCCCCTGGAACTTTGCATCCGCGGCTGCCCCAGCAATGGCGCCGGCAACCGCATATGCTGCCGAGGAGGCCGATGCCTGGCGCGCTGCGGCCGCGAAGTTCTGCCCCTCTACGTAAAATATAAAGGCGAAGGATGCCGAGATCGCCAGCATCGTCCCCACCAGCAGCATCCGCACAAGCGCCCTCTCCATAACAGCACCCACTTTTCGCGTCTCAAATCATCATATTGCGGTGGATATTTAAAAGGAGAAGAAAAGAAGAAGAAAACAAAAATGCACATGAAACGGAAAAATATAGTCATAAGACTTCAGAAGTCCCTTCACCAGAAACAGAGTCTCAACCAATCCTCGCCAAAAGTATCTTGTTGTAAATCACAACTATCCTTACCTTATCCCCTGCCTTTACAGAGAAGGTGGTCGCCGGCTCCCCGTCCACGTACAGCACCGCGGTCCCGCCCAGCCCCACGTCCCTCTCAAACTTCTCGCTCTCGGTCCCGGCGGTCCTCCCCATGATGTTGAAGGTCCCTGCCGCCGAGAACCCCTCCTGGATCACTGGCACAGAAAGCGTGACGAGGTGGACGCTCGTGCCGAGCTCCTGCTCCGTTGTCACGCTCACAAGCTTCATTAAAGGCATTATGTAGGTCGTGTTCCCGCTGGTGAAGATCCTTGCACCCCCGCCCTGGGAGAAGTTCGCCGCGGGCGGAGCGCTCAGCACCATTCCCTGGACCGCCAGGGCTGTCTTGTTAGCAGAGATGGACGAGGGGCCCTCCGGGAGCTGGAGGGTGAGGTTGAAAGGGTCGAGGCGCACCGAGACCATCGAGTACTTCCCGGTCGGTACCCCGTATACGGTCCCGCCGGACGAGAGGAGGGCACCTATCTCCGCCAGCTTCCCCTGGAGGCCGGACGCCGGAGCCTCGGGCAGCTGGGCGATGAAGTGGTAGAGGCCTGTGGTCGCCCCCACCGCTATGGCTATGAGGGCGGTGGCGACTATTATCGCTGTGAGGGCGTAGTGCATCCCCCTAATCACGCCCCCTAATGTAGTGCACCTATTCATCCCCCCGCGTCTTCAGATGTGGACGCAGATGCGGGGAGGGAAGAGGAGTTGAGTGAGGAGTTGAGAGAGGAGAGAGGGGAGAGGGAGGGGCAGAGGCGGTGCTTTGGCACTCTCCGAGACTGGGGGGGCTTTCTGGGCGCCCGATTTTATAGTCTCGAAGGGCCACGATGTGCTTGCACGGGAGCCTAACACGGAGCCTCCGGTTCCTGTTCGTCCGCACGTAGTCGGGGCACTCGCATGTCTCCGCTTCTGCGTCTACCTTATACCCCCTGACGTTGAAGATGGACCCGGAGACGTGCACGATCTCCTCTGGGCGGATCTCCGCCGCCTTCTCAGACTTGTACTCCCTCCAGTATTCCTTGAGGGCGAGCTCGCTGAGGAAGTCAGCCTCCTCGTTCTCCTCCCTCGGCACCCACTCAAAGACGACCCTCCTGATCCCGAACCTTGAGACCAGCTCCCTTGCCCTCTTGTACAGTGGGATTATCCTCGGGGCGCTGACCGAGTACCGCCCCTGCATCTGCCTTATGCTGAGCTGGCTGTCCCCCCTGACCAAGAGGTCGCAGCCCTCGTAGCCGTGCCCGATGAGCCACTCAAGCGCCCTTATCAGTGCCGTATACTCCGCGACGTTGTTGCTCGCGCCGTCGCTCCACGGCTCCGCAGCCAGTCCCCTCCCCTCGCCGATCTTAGCCTCCCCTGAGTACACGACAAACCCGTAGGTCGCCACGCCCTTTGGGTTGCGGGGCTCGCAGAGGCCGTCGTAGTACACCGTTATCAAACGCCTTGCCATCTGCAGTTCCCCG
>JBMFMY010000209.1:0-1910 GCA_049970435.1 Candidatus Methanomethylicaceae archaeon | reverse complement strand
GGTCCACGTCTTCTCAGGCTTCTCCACGTTGGTCCCGCACTTCGGGCACTTTGCCATGGAGACAGAGCACCTCCAACCATCATCATTCAATTCATATATAAGGGCGCCTCAGGAACGCTCATCCTCTCGCATCAAATCACCACACGCAGTTGCACTTCATCCGCTCATCATCCCAAACTCCCTTGCCATCTCGACCGTCTCCTTGCATATCCCGATCTCCCCCTTGAAGCCGCACTCCCTCAGCGCATCAATGCAGAAGCCGTAGACCTCCCTCCTGGCATCCTCCGGCATCTTCTTCCCCCACCCAGTGCTAACCCTCAAAAAGTCGGCCCAAGAAGTGTCGTATCCTAATTTCCTGGCAAAGTTTATCGTCCGCTGCAGCCCCCTCAGCGTCCCCAGCATGACCCTCTTCACGCCCGCCTCCGCTGCCCTCCTCAAAACGTCTGCGTACCCCTCCCTCCACCCCTCTATGGGGACGATGGGGTCGATCCTGGCCTGCCTCTCGATGCTCAGCATGGATGCGATTTTTAAGAGAGCTCGTAGGACTTGACAAAGCGAGAGTCCTTAAGCAAACTTTCGAGGTCTGCTATAGTAATTGTTGCCATTTTCAGGACCTTATCCCTGAGCTCTATATAAGTCTCCTTATCCACAGGTTCAAATCCATGTGCGAGTATCGATCTGTTCCTTTTAGACAAAAGATCTCTTAGCCTTTCATCGTTTTTATATTCTTTTCCCAGAACATCTCCCTTGTAAAATAACAATTCGTAGCACTTATGTAGCCCAAGTTTTAGAGGTTTGCTCGTGTCTTCTCTCCACTTCTCTATGAGTTCTGCGGGTATTTTGGAAGGGTCTGCCTCTGAAGGCTCCACTCCGCAGATCTTCCTTACACGGTACTGTGCAAGGAGTTCCGTGGTCCTGTAAAGCCTAGCAACGGCATCGTCGTACTTCTGCTCTTCGTCCCCCCTCCTGGTCGCATTGTTTATGAGGTCGGCTACGAAATAGGGTTCGGGCTCGTGGTTCATTCTGCTGATTAGCCTTCCCAAGAAACACTTGTTCCTGTCAAGTGCAGGAAATTTCAGGCTCTTAATGATCTCAAATGCCTGCTGGTGCTGAAATTTGTCCCAGAGGGAGTAGGCTTCTGCCAGCTTCATGTACGGTTCCACCCGACTCACTATGTCGGGATCTTTAGTCATTTCGAGGATTTCCTTAAATATTCTGACACAGATGTCGTACTGAGCGTGATCAAAGAAGCCAAGTGCCATCTTCTCTCTCTGGCGGGCCTTAACAAAATAAGGGCGGACTGAGATTATGTGCTCGGTCCCGGCTTGGACGATCCCGCCTTTCCTCTTGCCAGCTATATATCCCAGCTCGTTTGCCTCATAAAGGGCCCCCAAAATGGCAAGTGCGGCACTCATGGCTTTAGTTCCAGAAGTATAGTCGACAATTAGATAGTCAGAAGACTTTCGAATTTTATCAAAATAAGGCTGGAGATACTCGTATATCTTCGCTACATTGTCTGGATCATCTAAGTTTATTAACTCGTGATCGATTACTCCAGTCCCCTTTAGCACTTCTGGTAGTGTTTTTTCAAGACTCTCCTTCGTTAAAACAAAGTAAACCCTATCAGGGGAGTAGTGCTTGATACTAAAAGCGATCGCTCTGGCAAGATTAATCGTATTCTCTGTTGTACCCGCCGAGCCTGTACCAACAGATATAATCAGTGCCTTCATGTTCTCAACACCTTTATAATAATTAAATGTCTGATGAGTTCTTATCGATTTCTATTTTTGGGACTTGCGAAGCTCTAAAAGATTAGTTAAAAAATCTTCTCGTCCTCTTCGGAGTCATTGAAACCGGCCGGCGCAGGCGGCGCAGGCGGACCAGGTGGGGTCGCTTTCAGTCTTCTCGTC
>JBMFMY010000208.1:0-1922 GCA_049970435.1 Candidatus Methanomethylicaceae archaeon | reverse complement strand
AGACCTCTACTGGTAGAGATGCCAGCAAGCCTCATCGTTGAAGCAGGAAGCCCCATGCGAAGCGTGGGGTAGTTCACCTATCAATAGGGCTAAAAATTGGAGAACAGCAAAATGGGGATCACAACCTCAAGCCTGTGCATAAAAGTGCCTTGTGAGAGGGCCGAGGTCCTGAGGCGCACGCTTCAAAAGATGGAGCTCCTCGATCAATCGAGGTCTATAGTACAGAGCAAGAGCGACGGAAAAGTTCTAATTCCTATCACACACGAGCCATCCGCCGAAGAGATGCAGATGCTTACTCAACTTTCTCCCATAGAGCTTCTGCGCTCGGATCTGCCCTCGCCTAGGGTTAGGCCGAAAGACCTGATAAGTGCACTCGACGGAACCTTACCTCCCCATCTCCTGGCCATTCTCCCGCGCTCCTTCGACATTGTAGGCGACATAGCGGTTATAGAAGACCTCGCTCCCGAGTTAATCCCTCACGCAGAGACATTGGGCAAGGCTATCATGCAGATCCACCCACGGGTAAAAACTGTCTTGCTGAAGACTGGTAAGGTCGATGGGGAGTTCCGGATACCCCGCTTCACCCTACTGGCTGGCGAGGAGAAGTATGAGACAATCCACACCGAGTACGGCGTAAAGCTGAAGGTCAACCTCTCTAAGGCCTACTTCTCTCCCCGCCTAGCGACCGAACACCACAGGGTTGCTTCACAGGTACGAGACGGCGAAATCGTAGTTGACATGTTTGCTGGAGTTGGTCCGTTCTCGATTCTTATAGCCAATAGGACCTCTGCGAAGGTCTTCTCACTGGACATAAATCCGGACGCGATCGCCCTTCTCAGAGAGAGCATCAAGCTAAACCGACTGAGAGGCGAGATCATTCCCCTCTGCGGCGATGTCCGCAGTTTTGTACCAAAACTCAGAGGGGTTGCGGACAGAGTCATAATGAACCTGCCCGCCTCTTCCTTGGATTACCTTGGTGTTGCAGCAACGTTCCTTAAAAGGGAAGGCGGGATCGTCCATCTCTACCTCTTTGCCAAAGAAGAGCCCATACAAAATGCCAGAGAGATGCTGGTTGCTAAATTGGACAACCTTGTTCGGAGCTATGAGGCGCGCAACGCTAGAGTTGTCAAACCAGTGGCTCCGAGGGAGTGGCAAGTGGTACTCGACATCTTCATGGTTCCTTAGCCCATCACAATTGACCCCTTAAACCAAATAAAAATTTTGATCTCGATAATTCAGGTAACTCATAAAATTCTGCCGAACTCTCAACCTTATGAAATACAAAACCATTTTTGGACGCACATACACAAAATCTCATTTTTCTTAAAAAAAACAGCCCCCACAAAACTAAATAAAAAACTAAGCCAAAGGATTTTGAGTTATGTAGTCCTTGATAAACATACATAACTTAGGATTCACAAGCCTAGGGCTTCTCTCGAGTTCATCGGAGCCCTCATCAGCCTCTTCCCCTGTCTGGGTGAGCCCGCTCCAAGCCCTCATAAGCTCATCAAAGAGCCTTGGGCTTGGAGTAAGCCCCTCCATTTGAAGGTATAGGTTTATGGCGGCGCGAGCGCAGTCAAACTAACCAGATCATACACATTGTCAGCAAGCAGATTGCAGAGATCACTGATCAAGAGCGGGCCGCGGTGGTGTTCGAAACCCTAAGAAATCCGCCAGTCAATGCGCTATAAGCGGAAGTCGAAGAGCGGCCAAGCCCTGCGCATAGGTATGCGGAGGAGGTCAAACCAGTGGCCGTTCCGAAAGCTCCAGTCGTATACGGATTACAAAGTTGCACGATACGGGCTGCCGACAGTAGAAGTGAGCAACTACCGCAAGTCTAAACTGTGCCCTATGTGTGGCCGGCACAACAGGCCGAATGGGCACACCTATATGTGTCAGACCTGCGGGTTAGAGGTTAACCG
>JBMFMY010000207.1:0-1940 GCA_049970435.1 Candidatus Methanomethylicaceae archaeon | reverse complement strand
TGTTACTCTTACAATGCTCGGGGAGCGTTTCTGAATTTCCTTTAAGGGTAGAGGTTCCTGCTTCATCCACCAGACTCGATCCCATACAGTTACGGAGGTCTTGATGTCAAACCTACTGGCTTTATGCCAGTCATTGGCTTTACACAGGCGCCTTAGAGGTGGACCCTCCCCGCATCTGTGAAGATATGCAGCAAGAAGAGATCAATTTTCGGCTATCATCCCCACCCTTACGGAAGGGGGACTTCCTGCCGACAAAGTCCCATTCACTTTATCCCACGATTGAAACCGTGGGTTTTCTGGATCTCATTTACATAAATTTTTGATTTTTCATGTTTATTAGCTTTCAACATCAAATGGATTGTTATTAGAATTGATAAAAGAAATGCTACCTATTTGTGTTTCTATTCATTGTTTTGGGATCGAGTTGTCATTATAACACCAATCACAACAAGAGCAGACCCAAATATGAATGGGGGGTCCAAGCGCTCGCCTAAAACAAAATATGCGAGGGAAGTTGCGATGACTGGTATAAGAAATAGGTAGGATCCGGCTTGGGATGCGGGCATGTCCTCGAGCGCTTTGTACCAGAACAGATAGGCGATGCCAGAGCAGAAAAAACCAAGAGTGAGGAGAGATATCCAAGGGATGAACGATGTCGGAAGACTAAACTCTTCGGAGAGTAGGGCTAAAGGTGCAAGTAGCAATGTGCCAATGAGTGATGAATATGCCGTTATCTCGTTCGCGTTGCTCACTGTAAGCTTTCTCTTACCGTAAATGGAATACCCAGTCCAGCTGAAGACTGACCCAAGGCATAGCAGGTCCCCCATCATAGATGAGTAGCCAAAAGAGATCCCGTTTCTCAGAACTATTACTACAACACCAAAGAATGCCAGGGCGATTCCAGCCAAGCCAATTGGGGATATCCGCTCCTTCAGAAATTGCCTCCCGCAAAGTGCTATGAATATTGGGTTTGAGGCTATTATGATGCTGGAGTCGGAGGCACTGGTCATGGTCATGCCCACGTTCTGGAATGCATGGTAGGCGGTTACGCCCAAGAAGCCAAGAATTAGGAAGTGCTTCCAACCCTTGACGAGTCCCTTGAACCCTGATGTCAGTCCGACCAAGACTAGTAGGAAGGGAGTGGCGATGGTAAAGCGTAGGAGGGCGAGTGTCAGGGGAGAGATCTCCTCGAGACCGAGCTTTATGAATACAAATGAGGATCCCCAGAGAAATACGGTTACGATCAACAAAGAGGTGCTCTTGATCTTCATTGCAAATGAATAATATCTTCTCACACATAGGCTTTTTGGGTGACATTATCTGGGAACTTCTGGGAACCTTTGGCGTTGTTGAGTTACTCAACTCAGGAAGGGTGTGGGATTTACCGGTCAAATTGATTATGACTCCAATACTTGCTGATCTCGATGCGACCCAACAAAAAAGATTTAAGGTACGAATATGGCGGCTACGATGACGGTCGTCCAGAGGCCCTCCTTGTGGCCCTCTGCAGACTGGGCGATATGGGTCGTCTTGATAATGTGCCCGCTTGCTTTGTATAACTGCTCCCGCTCCTTCCAGGCTTGGTTGATGTCAAAAGGTATTCCAAGTGTCATGGCTAGCATCGTGGCGGCTAGGTCCTCTGCGTATTCGCCCGCGAATTCTCCCTTTTGACCGTAGGCATGGTGCTCTGCGAGGTAGCCGTAGAGGTTCTTTTCGTGGGTTGACACTCTCCGCGACTAAAGTCGGGAGATTCTTGCTTCTATAGTGTTCATTGGTTGGTTGTTCATTGCCCTTTTAGGCTCCCACCTCATCCCGTCCCACCTTAGAAGCAAGGGGCGTGCCACCGCCCCGTTAACGGCTTCCGCAGGGGGCTTAGCCCCCTGAGCAAGCCCTATATTCAATACACCTATTGCGTCTCTATTTGCTTCTTGTCTGCTTTT
>JBMFMY010000206.1:0-1969 GCA_049970435.1 Candidatus Methanomethylicaceae archaeon | reverse complement strand
GTTACATCCTCGTGGGCGCCTTTATACCCATAAGATTTAAGGAGTTCGCTAGGGCCACTCTGACCCCCTCCACGAGCCTCAGCCTCGCTCCTCTAAGCCTCTCGTCCTCAGTCTTCAGCACAGGCACGTTGTCGTAGAAGAGATTGAACGCCGCCGAAAGCTCGTTAGCGTACTCCGCAACCATCTCTGGCCTTAGGCCCTCAGCAGCCCCCTCCACAACCTCCGGGAGCATCGAAAGCCTCACCACGAGCTCCCTTTCGTACCTCGAGCTCAGACCTGCGTAGTCAACCCCTTTTTCATGCACTACACTATCCGCTCTTGCCAATATGTTGCTTGCCCTTGCGTGCGCGTACTGTATGAACGGTGCACTGTTCTGCTCAAAGTTCAGCACTCTCTCCCACGTGAATGTTATCGGTTTGTTCGGCGCCACAGCCAACAGCGCATACCTCACTGCTCCTACACCCACTATCTCCGATATCCTCCTCTTGTCCTCCTCGCTCAGGTGCGGCGACCTTTTCGAGACCTCCTGGTATGCCCTCTCGACCGCCTCGTCCATCACCTCGTCGAAGGTCACATACCTCCCCCTCCTCCCCGACATCTTCTTTCCCGGCAGGTGGACAAGCTCGTAGCTGAAGTGGATGAGGTTCTCCGCAAGCCCTCCCAGATTCAGCGCGTAAAGTGCTAACTTGAGTTGCAGCTGCGGTAGCTTCTGCTCCAGCGATATCACGTTTATCACTCTCTCAGCCCTGTCGAACTTCCAGAGCGTGTAGACTATGTCCCTCGTCGTGTAAAGCGTCGTCCCGTCAGACCTCTTCAAAGTCAGGGGTGGGACCTCTCCCTTTATCCCGTACCTCTCCTTCAGCCCGTACCTCTTCGCGACCTCCTCGCAGTCCAGTATCGCGGTACCCTCCTCCACCCTGCAAAACCCAGACCTCAGCAGCCACTCCACAACGGTATCCGCGCCGCCGTTCCACGAAGTGAGCTCGCTCTCCCAGTCCCAGCTGTCGAACTCTATGTCAGCCCTTGAGAGCGTCTCCCTGAAACCAGCCAGCGCTAGCTCCGAGACTCCCCTAATAAGCCTCACCGCCTCCTCGTCCTTCCTCTCGTACCTCCTCAGCAGTTCAGCGATCTCCTCCCTTGGATCCTTGGACTCTGAGACCCCCTGGTATATGGCGTCGAACACAGCCTCATTCTTCGCCCTCAGCTCAGAAGCGACCCCGACCCATTCATCCAGCTCCGCAAGCTTCTCCCTAACCTTCTCGTCCTTTCCCTCTCGCTTCAGCCTCTCCACCTCTTCCCGAAGAGCCCTTATGCTCATTGCGCAGCTCGTGGCCGCATAAATTAGCCCAATGAAATGGTCGCTCTTCCCGCTAACCGGTATCCCCTTCAACTTCGAGTATCCGTAGCTCGCCTGAGCCACCTGCAACCCAACGTCGTCAATGTAGAAGTGCCTGCTAACCTCGTATCCAGCCGCCCTCAGCAACCTCGCCAGCGTGTCACCGATTACGGCGTTCCTCGCCCCTCCCACGTGGATCGGGTGTATCGGATTCACGCTCGTGTGCTCCACTATTACCTTCTCATCTTTCTCCCCAAGTCTTCCAAAATCTTCCCCAAGTCTGTGTATAGCCTCGAGCGTAACCTCGGCGAACTTCGGGTAGTCCACGAAGAAGTTCACATAACCCGCCCCTGCCGACTCAACCTTTTCTACTAAAACCTTCTCATAGGACGCGATCCTCGAGGCGAGACTTTCTGCCAAATCCTTGGGGTTCCTTCCGTTCTTCTTTGCAACCGAGAATGTGGAGAAGCTCAGATTTCCATATTCTGGAACTGAAGGGACAGCGAGTTTCACGTCCTCCTCAGCGAACTCGACTCCTTCCTCGTTGAGCGCCCCTATCACTAACCCTCTGCACTCCTCCTTGAATGCTGTAAAGGGTCTCTTCACAACGCTCTCTTTTGACAAAACCTGCGT
>JBMFMY010000205.1:0-2006 GCA_049970435.1 Candidatus Methanomethylicaceae archaeon | reverse complement strand
TTATCCAGTTCATACAGAGGATACACATGTTGAGAACTGAGGCAGGCTTCGATCCCAGTAAGGTAAAGGATATCTAGGAGGGAATGAAATGAGCGAAGAGAAGAAGATGTTCTTGGAAGCGCTCAGGAGAAAGTTCAAGGAATCTCCTGAAGAGAAACAAACAAAATTCTACATCTATGATGGGTGGAAACAATCAAAGAGGAAGAGAGAGTTCGTAGAGGCAGCCCAAAAGATCGCCAAGGAGAGATCGGTTCCGTTCTACAACCCTGATCTGCACCTCGGGGGCATCCCGCTGGGACAGAGGGTTTTGATGCCATACCGCCTCTCAGGGACAGACATATATTGTGAGGGTGATGACCTTCACTTCATCAACAACGCCGCGATGCAGCAGATGTGGCACGACATAAGGCGGACAGTAATAGTTGGACTCGATGCAGCACACACGGTCTTGCAAAAGCGACTTGGAAAAGAGGTCACCCCTGAGACAGTAAACCACTACCTGGAGGTCCTCAATCATGCCCTGCCTGGTGCTGCTGTAGTTCAGGAGCACATGGTAGAGACTCATCCAGGTCTGGTCGCAGACAGCTATGTGAAGGTCTTCACTGGTGACGACGAACTTGCTGACGAGATCGATGACAGGTTCCTCATCGACATAAACAAGGAATTCCCGGCGGAGCATGCAGCACAGTTGAAGGCAGCAATTGGAAAGAGGATATATCAGGTCTGCCGCATGCCAACACTGGTAGCCATGACCTGTGATGGAGGTACGATGTCGAGATGGGCAGCGATGCAGATCTCGATGTCTATGATAAATTCATACAAGCTCATGGCTGGAGAAGCCGCGGTGGGCGAATTCGCATTCGCCGCAAAGCACGCAGAGGTCATAGAGATGGGCACATTGATGCCTTGGAGGAGGGCAAGGGGACCAAACGAGCCCGGAGGCATACCGCTGGGCTACCTGGCTGACATATGCCAAGCCTCAAGGGTCAAGCCAGACGATCCGGTCTGGGTTGCATTGGAGTCCATATCCATGGCTGCTGTACTATATGACCAGTTCTGGTTTGGCAGCTACATGTCGGGCGGTGTAGGATTTACGCAATACGCGACATGCACTTACACCGACAACATATTGGACGACTTCTGCTACTACGGCGCAGAGTACGTTAGGAAGAAATACGGAGGATTTGCGAAGACGAAACCAAGCTGGGACGTGATAAACGACGTCGCCACTGAGGTTACACTCTACGGTCTGGAGCAGTATGAACGGTATCCTGCATTGATGGAGACCCACTTCGGAGGATCTCAGAGGGCTGCCGTTGTGGCCGCTGGTGCCGGTGTCTCTGTCTCCCTGGCAACTGGACATTCCACAGCTGGAATAAACGGATGGTACCTGAGTCAGCTTCTGCACAAGGAAGAGATGGGTAGACTTGGCTTCTACGGCTACGACTGCCAGGACCAGTGCGGCTCGGCGAACAGCTTCTCATGGAGGAGCGACGAGGGTCTGCCCTTCAACCTGAGGGGTGTGAACTATCCTAACTATGCACTTAATGTTGGTCACCAGTCTGCCTACTGCGGTATAGTCTCTGCTGCGCACGGCGGAAGGGGAGACGCCTGGACAACAAACCCCTTGGTAAAGGTTGCCTTCGCAGACAAAGATCTGAAATTCGACTTCACACATCCAAGGCTATGCTTCGGAAAGGGCGCTCTCAGGGAGTTCATGCCCGCAGGCGAGCGGGATCTTATAATCCCAAGCCACTAAATCCCTTCTTTTTTTTATTAAGTTGACAAAAATGACCGGTTTCTCTTCACTAAAGCGAATCATAGAGAAGATTTTTGATCTCTCGTATCTAACCCCCGAAGATGCTAAAGAAAAATATTCTGATTTCCCAGAAGTTGCTGAGAAAATTGCAAGTGATTTCGTATATGTTGCACAGTCTACTAAAAATGCTGAAGATGTTAAATTTGTTGCTAGCGTATTCCTAGATGAGGTTGTTGAAAACGTTATT
>JBMFMY010000204.1:0-2034 GCA_049970435.1 Candidatus Methanomethylicaceae archaeon | reverse complement strand
CGCCCCTCCACAGTGGATGGTGCCCAGCTATCGGGGTGGCGGCTCTTAAATCACCCTTTCTGGGGTGGGACGGAATATATGGGAGCCTAAAAGGGCAATGAACAACCAACCGATGAAGAGTTTAGAAGCAAGAACCTCCCGGCCTCAGCCGTGGAGAGTGTCAAATCTATTAGTATCATATTTACTATAAACATATCAAAAAACACAAACATATGGTGAATCCCTTGAAACTGCTTATGGTGGGATGCGAAGAGAGGGGCAGACCGCTTGCGAATCTGTGCAGACTCAACCATGAGGTTAAAAAGCTCTCAAGTTCTCACGCTGAGGGCTCCGCTGATCTGCTCCGCGAATCTGCAAAATGGTGTGATCTGCTCTTTGTTGGCTCCGCTAAGGGGCAAGCCTACATCATAGCCGACGAGATATGGCACCTCCTAAGGGGAAAACCGATCGTGTCTCTCACAGAGGGACTGTCCATCAGAGAACTCCGGGATCTTTATCCTTTATCCAAAGTTTCCAGGTGTTATGTCTATCCAGATCTCCCAACAGATGTTGCCCTCTTTCTCCTCTGCCTGGACCATTCATTCTCAATTACCGAGTCTACGATGCTGAAGGATCTTCTGCAAAGTTTGGGAGACTCTCTTCTAGTGAAGGAAGAACTACTCGAGTCGCTTCACTCATCAATCAAGAATGCCCAGAGCATCGTATCGGAAATTTTCCATATTCTTGTCGAATCCAGCGACCAAGATCACTCCCTTTTCAGTTACGCGCTCAGTTGGGTTCTTTATGGTACAGGACTCGCAGCAGTAAAAGGAGAAGAGATCTCCCTTCAATCCAGTCATTTACCAAAAGAGATCAAAGGGGAACTGACTCGCCTCTTCAGAGATTTCCTGCGAGCCTCTCGCATGTAAAAACTTAAACAAATCGTTGGACAATTTATGATTGGTGTCTGTTTTGCGCGTCGGCGTCCACATCTCTATAGCAGGTTCCATAGACCGCTCCGTCGAGAGGGCGGTAAAAATAGGATGCAACACCTTTCAGCTCTTCACCAGGAACCCCAGAGGATGGTCCTTCTCCGACATACCTGAGGAGGTTTTGAAGTCTTTCAAGGAACGTCTGAGCAAGACTGACATAAATCCCGTCGTTGACCACATGCCCTACCTTCCGAACTTGGCAACACCAAACGAAGAAGTTTACAGAAAATCCGTGGATACCTTAATAGCTGAACTCAAGCGGTGCTTGGTGCTGGGGATTCCTTATCTCGTCACTCACCTGGGTAGCCACCTTGGCAGTGGTGAAGAGAAGGGTTGCCGGAGGCTCGTCTCTGCACTCAACAGCGCGCTCGAGACAAAACCCCACTGCATGATCCTTCTTGAGAACACCGCTGGACAAAAGAACAGCATGGGAACAACCTTTGAGGACATCCGCGGCATAATTGACAAATTGGACTACCCTGAGAGGGTGGGCTTTTGCTTTGACACATGCCACGCATTCGCTGGAGGCTACGATGTAAAAACAAAAATAGGCGAGATTCTCGATGAGCTGGACAGTCTAATCGGCTTGGGAAAGTTGAAGGTAGTGCACCTCAACGACTCAAAGGGAGATCTCGGTTCTCACCTCGACAGACACGAACACATAGGTCTTGGCAAGATCGGAGAGGAAGGATTCAAGCTGATACTCTCCGACAAGAGGATCAGGTCCCTCCCACTCATCATGGAGACCCCTGTTGACTCGCGCCGCGATGACAGAGGCAACATCTTAAAGGTGTATGAGCTCGCAGGGGTTCCTTTTTCCCAACAATAAATGTTTGCCTCACCACCACTCAATACACTACTGTGGGGAATCACCATCCTTGTATTCGGCGTCTAGGTGACCTTCCCCCCACCCTTACGGACGGCCTTCCACTTTTCCTTTCTGTTACGTCCTCATCGCATCTGCTCGGGGAGCGTTTCTGAACTTTCCCCTTTTTTTTAACGGTAGAGGTTCCTGCTCCATCGGTAGGGCTCGATCCATACAGTTGCGGAGGCCCAGCGTTGG
>JBMFMY010000203.1:0-2047 GCA_049970435.1 Candidatus Methanomethylicaceae archaeon | reverse complement strand
AGGAACCGCTTGGAAGAGGGTTGTGTTACAATCGACTTAACAATTAAGGAAGTCCTAAATGCAATGTGGAAGCGGGTTCTGATAAATGAGCTTGAGGCGAGCTATGCCAAAGAGGTCTTGGGCGCATTTCTCAAGTTAGGGATCGTGATGGTGGTGAGCCAAGAATCGTTTTTGGAGGAAGCTTTCTCTATTGCCCTCAGGAGAAGGATTACCATTTATGACTCCCTGTTCATAGCATTGGCCAAGAAAAAGGGGCTTCCACTGCTTACCTCTGATGAAAAACAGGCAAAGGTAGCTGAGGCTGAAGGTGTTAAAGTGATCCTTGTCTAGAACACTTTCTCCCCCTTTATTGATATTGAAAACATGCATGGTAGCCCGGGAGAGATTCGAACTCTCGTCAGCGGGGCCAGAGCCCGCTATGCTTGGCCGCTACACCACCGGGCTAATTAACAAAAAAGCCCAATGATTTATTAAATTTTTCTTAATCCTGAGAGAGTTTAAATCACACTGCGCTCGATATTGAAAGAGCTTCCTATGGAAAGGTTTATTTAGTCCTAACCTCGTAAATATAAACAAATCGAAAGGCATAAATATTAGTTATTACGCGTTTTTACTCCCATATAAAATTTTTGGGTTGAAGTGTTATGTATCATGCAGAAGTCAAGACCTCTCCGAAAAAAGAGAAGAAGGAAAACAGACCTCCTACCACTGATCAGGAGAGCGTAAAGTGCCCCAACTGTGGTGGAACCAGCTTTGCGAGGAGCTTCGAGAGAGGAGAGGTCACATGCACGAACTGTGGTCTGGTCATATCTGAGAAGATCATAGACAGGGGTCCAGAATGGAGGGCTTTCACTTCAGAGGAGAGGGATAAGAGGAGCAGAGTTGGTTCTCCTCTCTCCCCAACCGTTCATGATAGGGGTCTCTCCACAGTGATAGACTGGCGTGACAAAGACGCCATGGGTAGGAGACTGGAGCCAAGGAAAAGGATAGAGATCCTCCGCTGGAGGAAGTGGCAGATAAGGACCCGTGTCCACAGCTCATTGGACAGAAACTTGGCACAGGCGATGAGCGAGCTGGATCGTATAAGCTCTCAGATAGGCTTACCGAAGAGTGTGAAAGAGGAGGCCGCGGTCATATATAGAAAAGCTGTCGAGAAGGGTCTGGTAAGGGGAAGATCCATCGAATCCGTCATGGCTGCTGCTATATACGCTGCCTGCAGGACGCAGAAGGTTCCAAGGACTTTGGACGAGATCGCCAAGTACACAAAGGCGGGTCGGAAGGATGTGGCACGCTGTTACAGATTGCTTTTGAGAGAAGTTGATGTCAACATCCCGATAGCGGATCCCGTAGATTTCATAACAAGGATCGGAGGCGCTTTGGACTTGAGTGGAATTACACAACACAAAGCTGCTGAAATAGTGCGCGAGGCAAAGAGGAGAGGTATAACAGCGGGTAAAGACCCTGCTGGGCTTGCAGCCGCCGCCATATATGTCGCCTCCTTATTGGAAAATGAGAGGCGAACCCAAAAGGAGATAGCCCAAGCCGCCCAAGTAACCGAAGTTACCGTACGAAACAGGTACAAGGAGCTCATGAAGGAGCTCGGCATAGAAGTCCCGCTTCAGTGACTCGCTGCCATCGCTTTCTCTATATTCTTCTTCCTTCACTTCTTTTGATTCTTTTACTTTTTCTTTTTTATTCTTCTTTCTCCTTCTTTCTCAGCCTCTTTCTCGATTTCCAAAAACAAGTTCCCCTGGAATCCACAGTTGTTACAGAGGTACATCGGCTGAGAGATGTAGCCAGTCATGGTTAGAACTGAGACGTCTGCACTCCCGCATCTAGGACAGACCTTTGGTCTAACTTTTCCCCGTTTCAATGAGCTAAGGGTTTCTTTCAGGTTTTCCAATTGAGCTTACTCCACATCTATGTTGTCCGCAGGGAACCCGCTCTCTATCAAGATCTCGGCAGCCTTCTCGCGATGATCCCCTTGTAGTTCTATTCTGCCGTTCTTTTCCGTACCTCCGCACGCCAATCTGCTCTTCAGTTTGCC
>JBMFMY010000202.1:0-2075 GCA_049970435.1 Candidatus Methanomethylicaceae archaeon | reverse complement strand
ATGTGAGAGGCTAGTCGAGATAAATAGGAAGAAGGAGAGCGAGGCTCTAGAAACTGTCTCGGAGTTGGAGGAGCAGAAAAGGCGCATCTCGAAAAGAGTCGAAGAGATTCAGACGACCATCTCAAGACTTGCTGAGGAAGAAAAACTTCTACCATCAAAAATTGATCTTGAAATGAGAAAGGCAAGGGATGAGTTTGTTAGGAAGAGGGAGGAGTTAATTAAAGAACTAAACTCAATGCGGGCAGAACATGAAAAAGTAATTTGCGAGTTGAGAACAAAAGAAAATAAATTGAAGTATGATTTGAAGAAAATCAAAGATCATTATGAGAATTTAGTTAAGCGTTTGGAGGAGCAGCTTAGCAAGCTAAATAGCTACATGTGGGAAGATTTAGAAATGAATAATGATGTTGAGCTTCTCTACATCCCATACTATTTGACTCAAAAGAACGAGAAGGCTGTTCTGATCGAGCCGCCAATAGTTTTGAGCGGACGCAAGAAGATTGAAGATCTGAAGGAAACAGGTCTAGGTCTGAGAAGAGAGCTAGTGGAGGCTGTTTTGGGCAGTTGGGAAATTATCTCTGTAATACTTTTTGAGGCGAAGGAGGTTTTTGATATTTTGAGCCCCAGAAATAGGTACAGGATTATTGAAGGTACCCGGATTTTAAAAGAGATAGGAGCCATTAATAGACTTCAAGAAGCGATCCTGTTAAAGGGATGTGTTTAATGATAAGAGTGTTGGACTTGAATGGTGGTGCATTTGAAGATCCTTTATGTTAGTCAGTCCTTCTTTCCAAGCACAGGAGGGGTTTCCTACTATCTCATTTGGCTATCGAGAAAGCTGAGGGAGAAGGGGCATGATGCATTGTTTGTAAATTTGCGAGGACCTAACCTGCCACCCGAGGAAAAAATTGAAGGTTTCAAGGTTTACAGGGTCCCCAAACAACATAATTTTCCGGGAGAGATTTTGAAGGAATACACGAATTTCAAAGAATTGATTTTGAAGGTATTTCATGGTAAAAATGTTCCAATTGATCGTCTCTACAACAAGCACATTTATGGATTCAACGGGTATATGGGCGTGAATCTGTACTTTAAGGAGAGGATCAGAGAGGTTTTCGAGAAGGAAAGACCAGATATAATTCATGTGCACGATTTCCAGCTCATGCCCTTGGGCTGGCTGCTGAAGGATATGAAGGTACCAATCCCATTCACGTGGCACATACCTTTCACAGAAGAGATCGAGGCAGGGTGGAGAAATTTTGTGGTGGGATACCTGAAAGAATACACGAACTCAGTCTTTTCGACGAAGCCCTATGTGAACTCGGCATTAAAATCGGGATTGCCTTGGAGTAAGGTCACTTGTATTCCACCATTCATAGAGGTTGAGGCCCCCAAAATAGACTTTCGTGAAAAGTACAAGATCTCAGATGATGAGAAGATCATACTTTGTGTTGCAAGGTTGGACAGATTGAAGGGACAGAACATTTTGATAGAGGCAGCATCAAGGTTAAACGTGAAATTCAGACTTGTGTTTGTTGGCAACGGATCCCTGAGTAAAGAGGTGTTGAAGGTTAAAGATAAAGAGGATTATTACACCGAGTTACAAAGTCTGGCGGCGTCTAAAGGTATGAAAGACAAAGTGATATTTGCGGGGGCTATAAAAAGGGATGATTTAATGGCAGCGTATGAGGCCTGCGATGTAGTTGTCCTCCCCTCAATCCAAGAGGGATTCGGATTGGCAATCACAGAAGGCATGGCTTTTGGAAAACCAGTGATAGGGACGTGTGTGGGAGGCATACCGACTCAGATTTGGCCAGGAGTGAACGGCTTCTTGGTGCCTCCCGAGAATCCGAAAAGTTTGGCGGAGGCACTTGAATTCATACTCTTGGATGAGAGGGCCGCAAGGATGATGGGCAGAGAGAGCAAAAAGATTTATGACGAGAACTTTTCTGCAGAAAGGGGAGCCAGGGACCACATAACACTTTACAAGAGACTCCTAGGCGGAGAGGCTTAGTAAAAGTGACCTCCTCCCCGCCCTAAAGGACGGGGCTTCCACTTTTCTTTAGTTACTCCCT
>JBMFMY010000201.1:0-2094 GCA_049970435.1 Candidatus Methanomethylicaceae archaeon | reverse complement strand
AAAAAGAGCTGAGCTTACGTCAGTCCCTTCACATCTGCCCAAGCCTTCTTTGAAAGTTCCTGCTTATTAACTTATCCAGAATCTCGTAAATAATCATTAATTTATCAGCATAAATAGAGTCATGCAATCTTCTTAAGTTGCCGCTTGTACATCTCTATTATCTCACTCACGGTGGTGGAATCCTCAGGACTCTTGTCGTCCCTCCATCTGCCCGTGAACCTCGGAAATCTGATTGCGAGACCAGCCCCCTTTCTTATTGAGTCTTGTCCACACGTGTGAATAGGGGAGAGAGTTATCTCAGCGCCCAAGACCTCGATAACTTTTGCAGGGATCACCCATATGTCAGGAGTGATCTTCGAGTCGACCCTGGCATGTTTGTGCGGAATGATGTAAGGCTCCAGTATCTTTCGCATGTTTCTTATGTCTTCATCCGTGAATCCCGTAGAACACTTGCAGACCGTTCTGAAAATGTCCTGTTTATCGTCGTATGCGGCGAGAAGGAGTGTGCCAATGTGGCCAGCACGCTTGCCAGTCCCCATGGATCCGCCAACTATGACAAGATCGACCGTATCGGTCATCTCGCTTTTGTAATCTCTCTTGTACTTTATCCAGAGCCAGCCCCTCGCTCCTGCCTTGTAGACCGATTCAGGTCCAAGAGACTTTGCAACCAGCCCCTCGCAGCCATCAGATATCGCTTCCTGGAAGAATGCTTCCAGATCCTCAGGATTGTCAACTATTTTTTGTTCGGCGAGTCTGAGCCTTTCGCTCTCCCTCACTACCTTTGAGAGAAAGGAGCGCCTCTCGGGATATGTTTTGAGGGTGAAATCTGAGCCTTCAGCATAGAGTAAGTCAAAGAGCCTTAGGGAGGCAGGGTACTTTTCCATCGCTTCCTCAATACCATACTTCCTCCGGCGGTGCATTAGTTCCTGGAATGGAAGTAGATCGCCTGTATCGGGATCCACTGCCACGATCTCGCCCTCCACTATGTAAGTGCCGAGGGCAACCCCCTCGAGGGCGAGCTTGACTATGTCAGGATAGTGGTGTGTGATATTCTCCAATCTTCTAGAAAAAAGCTGAACACCACCCTCTTTGCCTCTGTGGATCTGTACCCGTTCCCCGTCGTATTTGTATTCTACCGCACACTTTCCACCCATCTTCTCAAGTATCTCCGAAGGAGAGGATAACCTCTCAGCCAACATCGAGCGTATCGGTCTGCCAGGCGATGGTTTGAAGTTCCTGATCGCCTCCAGACCTTGGAGGACTAGTGTTTTTGCGACTGCACCCAGATCACTGCTGACATTGTAAGCCCGCTCTATGTCTGGCCTGGCATCTTTCGAGCCAGTGAAGGCGATTGTTAGGGCATCGAGTATTGTCATGTCGGCTACCCCAAGCCTCAATGTGCCAGACACTGTCCGGATGATGTACATTGCCTCCTTTGGAGAGGAATCCCTGAGTAGGTCCGAGAGTATTCGGATTTTCTCCTCCTGGGATCCCGGACCCTGCGCCCTTGCAATTTTGTCCAGATCAGCGTAGACCCTCTCTATGGTAATATGATCCTCTTTCCTTGCAGACGAAAAGAGATCGAGAGTGACCTGCTTTTTTCCTTTTGAGAGCATGGCTTCCGAGACTTTTCCAAGATCGCCCATACTCTTGTAAAGCTGCTCGACTTCAGATTCTTTTGCGGCAGCTGCCTGGGCTATGCATTTGATTATCATTTTGTCTGCCATGCCCAACTCCAGAGGCACAAACTCAGGGTAGATCCTTCCTTGGGTTAAGTAGACTACTTTGTCAATGAGTTCCGCTGGACAACTCTTCAGGAAATTGACCAATGTGTCCGTGATTTCGAGCCTCTTAGTTGTCTTGCCTATTTCCTCGTAAACCTCTACTAGTTTTAGATACTTCAAAGGATCACCACTCGATCAAAAACTAATATGGCTCTATTGGCAAATTTACTTTACTGCATAGCCTTTGACTTCAGCCTCAAACGTGGGCGAAATTGCCTCAATATTGCATGTTCTTTCTGTCGATGAGATTAAAAACACTTTAATATAAGAGGTAGGAGTGATGGAAAGGAGCTTCTGGATTGCTTAAAGG
>JBMFMY010000200.1:0-2120 GCA_049970435.1 Candidatus Methanomethylicaceae archaeon | reverse complement strand
AACCTCAAAAACCCCTCCAACACTCCCAAGCGCATCCATCAGCGCCCTCGAGGCATTCACGCCGAATATCCAATCGACCTCATGCCTGACCTTTCCAGCGTAGACCCTTTCATAGTCCAAACTGCTCAAGACGTTCCTGTAAGCAGCCCTCAACTCTTCTTTTGTTAAGGTGGAGAACCTCATCCTTTTTGCCTTACTGTCTGCTCCACCGCATGCATACCTTAGGATCATGTATCCGATTAAGCTACCCTCAACATCGAAATCACAAGCACAAACATAGGATTTTGCTCCCTTCGCAACTTCCGCGATGGCCTCTATCCAAGCCCTCTTCCTCCGATCCTTCAGAGGATTCCACTTCAAATCAAAGATTGGGAAACTCCAGCCAGTCGAGTTCTGCTCAACACCATAGAGGTGTCCGAGAGCTGGCACCACAGCAGCCCTTTTCCTATCCAAATCCAGCCAAAATACTGGCAGACCTCTAATCTTGCTCCTCCTAATGCTCGCTCCTCCAAGTGCATATGCTATCTTCATGGCAGCGCTTGGCTTTTCACATATTATGAGTTCATACGACATGTGCGAGACTCAAGATTTATTAAATATCCCAAGATATTAATCCATGTGTCATATCTCAGGACCCTGAGGGCAAAAATCCTGCTGCTGGCGCTCTCTCTCTTCTACGAAGTCGCCTTCATAGAGCGCATATGGACCGATCCTAACCTCACTAGAGCTTACATAGGTTTGGCAGGCTTGCTGGTAGCAGGAGCTTCAGGTTTAATATACTCCACAGAGCATTTGCTAGGAATGCCGGTTCCCATTTTTCCGTATTCCACAGCTGTTTTCGTCGGACTTCTCCTGTTTCTGATAGGAGGATTCGGCAAAAGGATGAAATTGACATTCGATGAAAAACTCTCTAGGGAAAATGTGATGTCCAGAGGAACTGTCCTCTGCCTCGTTTCTGACACAAAACAATCATCATCAATAATAGAGCTTCTTGTCTCGTCTGCCAGCGAATGGGATGAAGATCGCTTGAGAAAAGCAGAACCCTTTCTCGTATTTGCTCATGAGATCTGGCGAGAATCCCTAATGAAAAAAGGCGTGCATCTAATCGGGCAGCTGTCTTCACCTAAGGATTTGATCTCGAAGATGAAGATTACAATGAGGCCAAGCCTCAACAAAAACGAACGGTAACCCTTCCGGCACTCTTGGCGTTTGCTATCTGTGGAAATCCGTACAAATCCAAAAAAGCTAAATTACTCTCCAGAGAATTTGAGATTGTGCAAAAACTGGAAGTTATCGAAATAGACGAGATCTCCATGAGGTGAGATGTTGGCAATTAAAATAATCTGTCATCAATGTAAATCTGTCCTCTACGAGGACAGCGAGTTAATCTCTCCGCGTGAAATTCTGGACAAGTACGACTCAAAATGCCCCAAATGTTCTGCCTTTCTCTCCTTTGACCCTACAAAACTAAACATATACGTGAACGGAAGGGCGCAACGTGGAATCTTCAAGATCTTTCAGAAGGGGGCTTGAGCCGCCGCATGATTTGAAGCGATGGGCAAGAAATCCATCTTCAGGAGTTAGGCAACCCCTCACCTTTTTATATTTCCGCCATCAATTACCAATAGAGGTTGCCGTTCATGTCATCCTACATAAAGGTTGGGGGCAACGTCATAAATACCGAATTCATGTACTCCAAGACCCATGAATGGATCGCGGTGAAGGAATCCCCTGCCCGCGTTGGAATAAGTGATTACGCGCAGAGAAATCTACACGACCTGGTTTATGCAGAACTCCCAAAGGTTGGCTCAAAATTCAAAAAAGGGGACGTGCTGTGCACACTCGAGTCAATAAAGGCCGTTGCAGAAGTTTATGCCCCTGTCGACTGCACAGTGGTCGAGATCAATTCAGCTTTGCTCGACAAGCCTGAGCTGATAAATAAGGACCCATATGGTGAAGGCTGGCTAGTCAAGGTGAAGATCGAGGGTGGAACAGAGACCCTGATGACTCCCGAGAGCTACGCAAACTATATCCGCGAGCTCTAGCCGTAAACCACAGTTTCAGAATAAATAGGCTTAAATAGGTGTTTGTAGTAAGGATAGGGTATGCCAGAACGCCTC
>JBMFMY010000199.1:0-2125 GCA_049970435.1 Candidatus Methanomethylicaceae archaeon | reverse complement strand
GTGCTAAGGGACATGAAGGTAACTTTCCCAAAAAACTCCGGTGGCTATCTAACTGTAAAAGTGGTCGACGCGCAAAGCGGTGAGGCGCTAGGTGGAGCAACGATTGTTGTTAAATACCCTGGTGGAACTAAAGCCCACACGTTGGGGGAGGGCTCAGACCAATACACGTTCAGAATCCCCGTGAGCAGCAGCGTAGTGGTTGTAACTGTAAGAGTGACAAAAAACAACTACATCCCGTGGGAGGGGGAGGTTGCCGTTTCAAAATAACCCTGCCCTTAAGGGATCACGAGGTACCGAGGCCCTGCCTGTCCTATTGCTAATATCCTGTTTCCTCACCGCGTCTACTTTGGCAATAGGATTCAAAGGTCTCGACAAGCTAAAATCAGTCCAAGAACAACAGCGTTGCATAAGCAGTTTTAATAATTTAGTGGAGAGCGCAAAGCTTGTAAGCCTAGGCGATGAGGGCAGCGCGCAGACGATAGACCTCGACCTACCAAATGGAAAAATCTCATTTAAAGGGAGGGTAATCAAACTAATCATAAATGAAGAGGTAATAAAGAGCGAAATCTTACCTTTCCCTGCCAACATGGACGCCCAAATAGAAAGCGGGAGCTACACCATTGAACTTGCCAGCGTTAAGGATCGATTCGAACTCATTTTAACGAAGGCGGTCACGCTCTTCTACAGCAGATAACTGATAAATAGTTCGTCCGTCCCCTGTTACTTCGGGGCTGAACCAGGAGTTGGGGTGACGGAGCGAGAAAGTCGTGACCTACCCAACCTCCGAAGATAAAAGGTTGATACACAAGTTCTGTGTGGGCGATTTCATGCCCACGGAAGAAAGATGTGCCGAGATGCTGAGGGAGTCGAGGTGGAAGGACGGTGTAAGGTGCCCTCGGTGCCGCTCCAAAAACGTGGTGAAATATGGGAGATGAAGGAAATGCTATCAGAAATACAGGTGCAATGACTGTCGGTGCTACTTCAACGACCTGACTGGCACCGTATTCGAAGACTCAAAGATCGGGTTGAGGGAATTCATCTACGCGGCAAAGCGACTGTTGGAGAAAGAGTCCATGAATCAGATCTCGAAGGAACTGGGGAGGGACTTCCGCACCATCATGCGGATCAGGGATCTGATGACCGATGTGCTTGCGAAGAGGCTCGTGAGCAAACTCAAGGGGGAAGTCGAAATAGATGAAACCTACGTTTCTGCAGGACAAAAAGGGACGAAATGCGCTTCCAGGTACCCAGAAAGCGTGGTTTGAAGCTCAGGGGAAGAGGTACCTATGAGAAAGACAAGCCGCCGATAGTGGCGCTCGTCGAGCGGGACGGGGGAATTATTCTGAAAGTGGCGGAGGAATTGAACAGGGAACTCATCATCGAACTCCTAGACGAGCATGTGGAAAAGGGGAGCAAAGCGTACACGGACGACTTCCCGATGTACAACAAACTTGAGGGGTACGAGCACCGCAAGCTGGACCGATATTCGAAGAAAGAGTACGCAAGGGGAGATGTCCACATAAACACGGCAGAAGGTGTTTTCTCCCTGCTCAAGTCTTGGCTCAGGATGCTCAGGGGAGTGAGAAAGGATAAGCTTTGGAGGGTCCTGAAACTCTTTGAGTTTAGGTTTGACTTCAGGGACCTCAACCCCTTTGACAGACTCTCGGCCCTCTTTGGTCTTCTCCTCTAGCAGACCTCAGCATCGGCGATGCGTGCCTATTTAGCTGGATCATTCGTCAACTCTTGAAAAGGACTCATAACCGCAACAACTTTGAAAGGAAGGCGTCAACTCCCCAGAGTCAAGAGTCTTGAACCACCGATCAGGTTCAACGGAGCGACAAATTTCAACAAGGGTATCAACTATTTGAGGTAGAAGAGCGTTCGCTTTAAATCCCAAACTGCTGTTTTAATAGGAAGATTCCCATAGCCGTCGTTTCGCAGACTTTTATTATGGCCCGCTCAAATTCTGAGTAGTCCAAATCCTCGGTGGACCTTCTCAAGACCGAGAAAATAACTCCCTGCTCGTTTATTGAGTAGTGGGGCTCACCCGTCTGGAAATTGTTCCAAAGCAACAGCTGTCTATAAACTTGGAGGAGATCTGTCCCAGGCGGAGGAAGCCGCATAG
>JBMFMY010000198.1:0-2131 GCA_049970435.1 Candidatus Methanomethylicaceae archaeon | reverse complement strand
GCCCTCTGAGCCATGAAACATCACCAGGAGCGAGAACCTCCCTGCTTCAGCCGTGGAGAGCGTCAAAAACTTTTAAGGTACTAAACCTACTTCTTTACAAAACCTCACTTTCCGAACCTTCTGGTCCTTCTCTGATAAGTCCTTATTGCCCTCAGAAGGTCTATCTTTCTAAGCTCCGGCCAGTAAACATCCATGAAGTAAAACTCTGAATAAGCACTCTGCCATAGTAGAAAGCCACTCAACCTCTCCTCGCCAGAGGTTCTTATTATCAGGTCAGGATCCTTGTCACCGTTGGTGTACAGATACTTAGCGAATGTATTCTCGTCAATGTCATCCACCCTCAGATCACCCGCCAAGACCGAATTTATTATCCGCCTCGTTGCATCAACGATCTCCATTCTGCCCCCATAGGCTATCGCCACATAAATCCTGTTCTCGTTGTAGCCCTCGGTTGCTCTTTCCACCTCTTTTATCAACTTCCTCAGATCTTCATCAAGCAGGTCAAGCCTTCCAATTGCCCTGACCATAACTCTATGCTGGTGGATCTCGGGGGCACTCAAAACTTCTGAGAACCCTTTTTTTGCAAGTCTAAGCAAATTGTCAACTTCCTTCTTGTCTCTTTGAAGGTTCTCGGTTGAAAGAGCGTAGATCGTAACAACGTGGATCCCCAGCTCCCAGCACCAATTAAGTACCTCCTTAAGCTTCTCAAAACCGTACTCGTGTCCCTTCTCCAAAGTGAGCCCGACTTCCATTGCCCACCTCCGGTTTCCATCAAGTATGAGCCCCACATGCTCCGGCACTTTGCCTCTCTTAACCTCTGCCATGAGTTTTCGCTCATAGTACCTGTAAACATATTTCAACACATAATTCTCGACTGGTCCTACTAGCCTCCTTAGGTTAACCATGAGTGCTCTACCCTCACAGAACTAGTTTCAGAATTCTATGAGTTTCTTAGTGAAATTTGTCAAGTTTCTTGAGCCACTCTCCGTGATCAACACCATGTCCTCAATCCTTACTCCGCCCATCCCTGGAATGTATACGCCCGGCTCAATTGTGACAACATTTCCCGCAGTGAGTTTTGCCTCGCCCCTCGGACCAACTGTTGGACCCTCGTGTACATCTATCCCTACACCATGTCCAAGACCGTGGCAGAATTGGGATTCGTATCCAAACTCCCTCAATATCTCTCTGGCAACTCTATCGAGCTCTTTACCTGTGATCCCTTGCTTTGCGGCCCTCATTGCCACTTCTTGAGCCTCTGCCACCGCCTCATAAATCTCAATAAACTCCTTTTTCGGTTTACCTGCAAAGAGAGTTCTCGTCATGTCCGAGCAGTATCCCTTGACCCTTGCTCCCAAGTCCATCACGACGCTCTCTCCCGCCTCAACTTTTTTCCTACTTGGCATTCCATGGGGGTATACTCCTCTGTAACCCGAGGCCACGATGCTCTCAAAGGCATAGGAATCTGCCCCCAGAGACCTGATTCTGTGCTCCACTTCTGATGCAATCTCGACCTCGCTCATACCTTTGGTAAATCTCTGAAGAGCCTCCTCTAAGGCTGTCTCAGTTATTCTCTGCGCCTCCTCTATAAGCTTAATCTCCTCCTCGTCCTTGATCTCCCTCATCTTCTCTGCTAGACCATTCAGAGGCAAAAGCTCCATATTTTTTCTCAGATATTCATACATTGAATAACTCATATACTGCTCTTCGAAACCGACCTTCTTTCCTGCGATCTTCTTCAACCTTTCAGACGGGCGCTCACCAAATTCGGTCTTGATGATCTCCACGGACTCGACAAAATCTGCCACCTCTTGGTAGTCAAGGTCCGTTACTATCAGGGACGCTGAACCCCCCCTCTCGAAATAGAGTATCTTTCCGGCACTACCCCTGACGAAGGGTGCCCCAGTGAAGTAGAATATATTCTCAGGCGAAATGAAAATTGCGCCATCCAAATCTTTCTCTTCTATGGCTTTAAAGACATTCTGCATTCTATCTCTGTAGTCCATGAGGAGCACCCTAGGATCCATATTTTAACTTTATCGGCGGGAAGTCCCCTTCCGTAAGGGAGGGGATGAAAGCCGAAATATATAAATCTCTTCTTGCTGCAAATCTTCACAGATGCGGGGAGGGT
>JBMFMY010000197.1:0-2150 GCA_049970435.1 Candidatus Methanomethylicaceae archaeon | reverse complement strand
GATCATGGAGTTTGAGGAGGAGATAGACAGAGTTAAGGCTGATATAAAGCTTGTAGAGAGGGAAAACTTGCATGTCACCATGAAGTTCCTGGGCGAGGTTGATGCAGGATTGTTGGATAAAATCTTCGAGATTATGGAGAGGGCAAGGACTGAGAAGTTCACAATAAAGGTAAAAGGTGTAGGAGTGTTCCCAAACTGGAGGATGGTGCGCGTGGTCTGGGTTGGAATCGGGGAGGGCGGAGACAGAGTCATCAAAATCCAGAGGACGCTCGAGGGGGGTTTGGCAGGTCTCGGATTTGAAAGGGAGAGGGACTTTGTGCCACATGTCACGGTCGGAAGGGTTAGGAGTCCTAGGAACAGGGAAGGGCTTTTACAAGTCTTGGAGAAGTACAAGAGGCATCAGTTTGGGACATGCTTGGTGGACAGGCTGATCTTAAAGAAGAGTGTACTCACACCCAGCGGACCTGTGTACTCAAACCTGAGAGAGGTTGAGTTCCAATAATGAGCACGCTTCGAGAGGTTCTTGAAGAGGTAAGGAACAGAGTTAGGCCGAGCCCAGAGGACCGCAAGAAGATCATGAGAGTAGTCGAAAGGATAAAGTGCAATATAGAGGAGGAGGCAAAAGCCAAGGGATTGAAAGTCAGGGTGGAGGTCGAGGGATCTCTCGCAAAGGACACTTGGGTGGCAACGGACAAGGACATAGACATATTCATAATCTTTCCCCGTGGGACCTCGAAAGAGGTGGTTAAGGAGGTCGGGCTTGAGCTTGCAAAGTCCGGTGTTGGAGAAGGCTGGAGGCTGGGCTATGCTGAGCACCCCTACGTGGAGGCATGCGTAGAGGGGTACACCGTTGACATCGTCCCAGGCGTCGAGATTGGGGAGGGCGAAAGACCGGTCA
Source organism: Candidatus Methanomethylicaceae archaeon (assembly GCA_049970435.1). Lineage (GTDB taxonomy): Archaea > Thermoproteota > Methanomethylicia > Methanomethylicales > Methanomethylicaceae > JBMFMY01. The sequence goes on along the minus strand of JBMFMY010000197.1, from coordinate 1,252 downwards.
CAGCTGTAGATAGGACCCCCCTCCACACAAAGTTCGTTGTTAGCAGGCTGGATGAGAGTATGAGGGATAGTGTGAGGTTGTTAAAGCAGTTCATGAAGGGGATACGGGTTTATGGGGCGGAAATTAAAGTTGGGGGCTTCTCAGGGTATATATGCGAGCTTCTTGTGATAAATTACGGTAACTTCGAAGAGGTGCTGAGGCAGGCTGCCAAGTGGAGGCATAAGACTGTAATAGACTACATGAAGTATTATGGGGAGGGAGAGGCAGAGAGGGTCTTCGATTCTCCGCTGGTTGTTATTGATCCTGTTGACAGAAGGAGAAATGCGGCTGCCGCTGTCTCTCTCCAATGCTACACAACATTCATTGCCGCGGCAGGTCGCTTCTTGGAAAAACCGAGCATGGAATATTTCTTTCCTGGCAGAGAGGGTAAAGGTCTAGATGAGGCTTTGAGAGTGTCAAAGGAAAGAGGAACCTCATTGATCGTCATAAAAACCAGCTGTCCAAAGCTCCCCTCGGACGTTCTTTGGGGCGAAATTCAGAGCAGCCTTATGAAGACTGTCGGGCTCTTGGAGAGGCATGATTTCAAAGTTCTGGATCACAAGGCTTGGAGCGATGAAGGAAGAGATCTCTTCTTCGTCCTGGAGCTCGAGAGCAGGAGGCTTAGGAAAGGAAAGGTTCGCCAGGGACCAAAGGTCTGGTATTACGAGGATGCGAAAAAATTCCTCGATAAATACCTCGGAGGTAATGCTCTGGCAGGACCGTTCATTAGAGGAGATAGGTGGTATGTGGAGATCAAGAGAAAGTATACAGATGCCAAAGAGCTTCTAGAGAAGGAGCTTGCGAAGGAGCAACTTAGCAAGGATATCATGGAGGAGCTCAAGAAGGGGTTCGTGGTCTACGCTGATGAGGATCTGCATGCTGTGTGCGCGGCGGAACCAAGATTAGTCGAGGAGGTTCACACTCTGGTAAGGAAGAGACCTCTATGGCTGAAGTAATTCCCATAAAGGACGAGAGGCTAAAGAGAGTTCTGTCATACCCGCAATTCTCTTCGGAGCATTATGAGAAAGTTTTGGATGAAATGAGAGAACTAGGTGTCAGAGGGGTGTTATCGGAAGGAAGGGTTGAGATCGACAATTTTAGGGTTTTGGGCAAGGGCTGTGTTGGAATAGTTCTGTTGGGATTTTTGGATAGTGGGGAGGTTGCATTGAAAATTCTAAGATCAGATGCTGACAGAGCGACACTCGCTAGGGAG
>JBMFMY010000196.1:0-2159 GCA_049970435.1 Candidatus Methanomethylicaceae archaeon | reverse complement strand
TCCCTTTCATTGTGCCGTCTCGCCACATGGTTGTGCACCTTCCCATCGGGGGATCCCCCTCCCCATTCCCTCATGAACCTCTGATACTCGCAGAAGGGGGGCCTGTCGTACGGAATCGGGCAGTCCGCCAGCTTGGGTCTGCCGGGAACGGGATCGGGCAGATCACCTATGGCCTCCCAGACCGTGACGGGAGGTTTCAGTCCTCCCCCGGCATCCACAAAATGTTCTAGGGTCGTTCCGGTGCCGGCGGACTCGCCGTGCGTCGGCCGGGGCCAGCGGATCTCAGCATCCCGCAGGCGGGTACCTATGAAGAATATCCTCCTCCTCATCTGGGGGACGCCGAACCACACGGCATTCAAAACTCTCGCCTCGGTTCTGTAACCCATCCTCCTGAAATCCCCTACTATCTGCCTGACTATCTCCCCGTTTCTGTAGCTCATCATCCCCAGAACGTTCTCCATCACCACGAACTTGGGCCTGAAACTCTTTACGAACACCATGAAGTATCTGTAGAGTTCGTTGCGGGGATCATCGATGAAGCGTGCGTACGGCACCGTTATGTCCTTCCTCCTGCCCGCACGGGCTAAAGAGGCAAGGGCGGGCCTGCCTATGGTCGAGAACCCCTGGCACGGGGGACCCCCAACCATCACATCTATTTCTCCTTCTTCGATTTCGAGGTAACGCATAACCCCCCCTGGGTCGAGGGTCCTGATGTCCCTGAGGATGGGGCGGGTCTCCGGAAAGTTCCTCCTGTAGGTCTTCATGGCATCCACATCGCTGTCGATACCCGCAACAACCCTGAATCCCGCCATGCTGAAGCCGAGGCTGAGCCCGCCCGGCGCACAAAAGAGATCCACTACCTCAAACAAGACTGGGCCACCCCCGCACCTCGGGACATACCTTATACTTAAAAGGTAATGAGCCCAGCCTTCCTCAGGTCCTCCACTACTTTCTCTATCTTCTCCTTGGATATCCATGGTTTTAGCTCTGCTGTCCTTTCTATGGCCCATTCCAGATTTCCTCTATCCTCGTAGATCATTAGAATTGTTGCACATGCATCGAGCCAGTCGAAATCCTTGCCTTTTACCAGATTCAAAAACCCCTCCTTATCAAATTCAGGAAGGGGCTCTGTTTCGCTGGGCAGATCATAGTAATCATCCGCCATATCCGGAGAATATGGTCCTCTTATGTACATGGGGAAGTCGTAGCCAAGATCCAGACCGAACTTCCTAGCGATAAATACATATTTTTGTAAATTTAGTCTGGATTCGAAGTCCTCGGGGTTCAACTCAAAGATCTCCTCATCTTTTAACAGTTTGATAAAAGAGCTAAGAATCCTTCTTCTCTCGCTCATTCTTTATCACCCTCTTCCTTTTTCTCTCTCCAGTTAAGCAGGCATTCAAGCAAGACGATTAGCGTTGCTTGGTGTAGAGCTGAGAGGATGGTTGCAGCTAATTCTCCTTCTGGTAACATATCATGTATTTTCCATGCGAGTTCTTCACTCTTTTCCTTGTTTGTTGTATTTAGTACCTTTTCCCAAAAGTTAGGGTCATAAAAAAGGTCTAGTGCTTGCTCTACGATATTGTCACTCATTTATATCACCTCATACCATGCGGGCCTTATCGTTTTCCGCCTGACCTCTATCCCCCTTCTCTCAAGCTCATCCATGAGCCACATTGTCCACTGCAATGATGGCTCCGGAAGCCCATTTCCGTAGTTGTCATAACCCACAAAGACCATCGATGGCTTGGTTTCAGCTATTTTGATGGGAAAGTAGTCCGTGAATTCCATTATGGGCTCAACGGATATGAACTTCTTATCCCACTTGAGGAGGTACATGGCCTCAAGCCTGTCGCTCGGCGGAGGAGCTTTGGAAACTGCTTTAGCTAGAGAGTCATCATCCGTCTCCACCGTGGCTCCAAGCATTGAGTTCTCCGGAAACAGATCCAGAAATTCATGGTATCTTCTTGGGTTCTTTGTTAAAAAGAGGAATTCAGTTGAGGGAAACTTCCTCACATGATCCAGAACTCTCACAATCCAATCATCTGGCACAGTCTCTGCAAACATATCCCCCATGTCTGAGACGAATACAATGCCTCCATTGAACTTCTTTTTTAGTTCATCCTCATTCAGCTTGCTTATAAATCCATTTTTGTATC
>JBMFMY010000195.1:0-2166 GCA_049970435.1 Candidatus Methanomethylicaceae archaeon | reverse complement strand
ACTTCTTTGATGAGAGACTCGTAGGTTTGACGGCAAAAGACCTCGAAAAAGTTCTACAAGCATTCTATGAGCTGTATTCTCCCAACGTTGATCTCCTATTTTTTGATGAGATCCAGCAGGTAAAGGGATGGGAGGGTTTCATAAGCAGACTTAGAACCTCGAAAAGAGTCATAATAACAGGTAGTAGTTCACAGTTGCTTTCTGGGGAGTTATCTACTTACTTAGCAGGTAGACACATAGACTTCGAGCTATATCCGTTTAATTTCAAGGAGTTCCTTGAGATCAATGGTGTTGAACTAACCGAGGATTGGGAATATTCGTCTAAGCAGATCTCGATTATAAAAAATAATTTAGAAGAGTTTTTTAGAGATAGGAGGTTTCCCCGAAACAGTCAAGTTCGGTAAGAGGACTCTTCCGACAATTTATTCAGATGTTATTGAAAAAGATGTAATAAAGAGACACTGTGTGAAGAAGGAGAGGACTTTTAAAGAGCTTGCAAGATACCTGGTTTCAAACTCTTCTTCAGAGTTTACCTACAGCAGGCTTGGAAGGTTATTCGACATCAAAGATGTCCATACAGTAAAGAACTATGTGGAGTACATAAGGGATTCGTACCTTATAGTCACAGTTGAGCGATTCTCCAGAAAACTGAAAGAGTCATTCATAGCACCAAAGAAGGCATACTGTGTGGACACCGGCATAATAAATTCGATCGGATTTAAAATATCCGAAAATGTTGGAAGGTTAATGGAAAATGCTGTTGCAGTAGAACTTTTGAGGGAAAGGGCGTACGGTTTTTATGACTGGGATATTTTCTACTGGAAAGATTATCAGCACCATGAGGTAGATTTTATCATCAGGGACAAGGAAAGAGGGCTCTGTCTAATGCAGGTCACTTATGCTTCTTCGAAAGACGAGATCGAGAGAAGGGAGCTCGAAGGACTGTTAAAGGCGAGCGAAGAGCTGGGTTCAAAGGATCTGCTGATAATAACTTGGGATCTCGAAGATAGTTTGAGTTATAGTGGGAAGATAATAAAATTTTTGCCTTTGTGGAAGTGGCTATTGATCCGATCTTAGTAATACATAGATTTGAGCGCTTGCGAGTGGCAAAACGCGTCGCAGAATAATAACTGCAATAATATATTTAGGCAAAGGAACAGAGCAGAAGTTAGGATCGTTTATGAAGATTCTGGTCACTGGTAGTGCAGGGTTCATTGGTCACAATGTGGCTTTGTTTCTCAGGAGTCAAGACTTTGAAGTGATCGCCTTCGATAACCTGAGTAGGGCTACTGCGCCAGCCTTAAAACTCCTTCACGATCAGAACATACCTATAATCAGAGGCGATGTCCTTTGCACTTCGGCACTCAAAAAGGCGATGGCTGGAGTAGATGTTGCAGTACACGCGGCGGCATATATAAGCGTGGAGGAGTCGATTAAAAAGCCTGGGGCATACTTCAGAAATAATGTTGCGGGAACTGCCAGCTTTGCGAAAGCCTGCTTAGACAGTAATGTGAAATTTGCCATCTACTTGAGTAGTGCCGCCGTTTATGGGGATCCAAAATCCCTGCCCATAAAGGAGTCCCATCCAACAGACCCTCTCTCGCCGTACGGTCTCACGAAGCTTATGGGAGAGGAAGTCCTAAAATTCTATTCCAAACTGGGGCTCGAATACACAACATTGAGGCTATTCAATGTCTATGGAATAGGGCAGAGCAGCGCCTACGCTGGAGTGATCACAAGCTTCATGAATAGGGTCGCAGAAGGCAAGCCTCCCATAATCTACGGAGATGGACAGCAAACTAGGGACTTCATACATGTCAAAGACGTAGCGGAAGCCATAAGGCTTGTTGTGGAGAGGAGACCCTCCAATGAGACATTCAACATAGCCTCGGGCAAGCCTACAAAAATAGCTGAACTGGCTTGGCTGATAATAAAGCTGAATGGGAGTGGACTAAAGCCAAAATACACAAAGCCGAGACCTGGTGACATAAGGCACAGCATTGCTGACATTTCAAAGGCACAAAGACTGCTGGGGTTCAAGCCCAAGTGGGATTTAGAAAGAGGATTAAGCGATCTTGTTAGGAAGATCTGATATGGGTTTCACTCTACATAGGCACAGGTAGGTATGTATCAGCATACCTATCGTATGCGTAGTAGAGCTTGGGC
>JBMFMY010000194.1:0-2182 GCA_049970435.1 Candidatus Methanomethylicaceae archaeon | reverse complement strand
TCTAGCGAGCTTCGCCGCAATAGCTGCGGCCTCGTTTGCGGAAATTACCTCTTTCAACTTCTCTCCTCCGAGACCATCGTTATGGCTTTGACCGGACACTCGTTTGCGCAAATTCCGCAGCCCTTGCAATAGCGATAGTCTATCTCTGCAGGTCTGCCTTTTTGGATAACGCCGATTGCGATGTCTGGGCAGTAAAGCCAGCAGATTCCACAAGATGTACACTTTTTAGGATCGACAACCGGTCTAAAAGTTCTCCAATTTCCAGTTTCATAACGTGTTGAACTTCCAGGTTCTAAAATGACTGCACCTTCGGCAATCTTCATAGTATCGCTCTCCAAAAGAGTTGAGCGAATGGCATAAAAAAGTTTCGCCAATACCAATACGCATCCATAGAAGAAGCTAATTATTTGGGCATGCGAGGCATTTACTTATATTGTCGGGTTTAATTGAAAAATACAAAGAGTTTATGAACGTTCATAACTTTTTCATTGTTAGTAGTTGGGAAGATATCTGGTGCTTGGTTCGTCCCCTGCGAGTGCGCTATGAACGAACGATTTTATTACTGAACTTTGGCAAATTTTAAAACCCTGAGGCGAGATAAAAATCTCGGTATCACCTTTTGGGGCTGACGAGGAGGGCGGGGTGAACAATCCCAAAAGGTGATGTGGAATGTTGCCCATAGTCGGCCACCCAAGCGTGGTGAGTTTTGGCATGTCTATTTTTGAAGAGGTTTTTTCGAAGCCTCAGCTGAGGCACTTCGGGGAGTACGTGACGGGGCTGATGGTGTGCCCAAACCGCACGGTGCAGGGGATCAACGACAGCCTCTTCGCTCGCTGCGACCAGAGCGCGTTGAACCACTTTCTGACCGATTCCCCTTCGAGCGAGGAAGAACTCGATCGGAGGAGGCACGAGTTCGTGAGGGACAGGCTCGGAGAGCTCGGGCTCGGGGGAGGAACCCTCATCATCGACGACACCATCTCCCACCATGTGGGGAAACACATGGAGGGCGCTGGCTGGCACTACGACGCCAGCAAGGGAAAAACGGTGTGGGGGCACCAGCTCGTCACAAGCCATTACGTGAAGCGGTGGCTGAGCCTTCCCTTGGACTTCAGGTTATACCTCAAGGAGGAGCAGGCTGGGGAAAACTTCAAGACCAAGCCCGAGCTCGCCCAGGAGCTCATTCAGCAGGCGGTGGAACGTGGGATACCTTTCTCGTGTGTCGTCTTCGACACGTGGTACTTCAGCGTTGATTTCGTCGACTTTTTGGAGGGGCTGGGAAAAGATTGGGTGACCCGGTGCAAATCGAACAGGATCGTCATCTCAGAGGGAAGGCGGCCGATATCCGAGTGGGCGAGGGACCTGCCGAAGAAGGACTTCGAGCGGGTCGTGCTCGAGCACAAGGATGGAACCAAGGAGGTCTACTACGCGTGCTCGAGGACAGTGCGGCTGGAGGGATTCGCTAAGAGAACGCGCGTGGTTGTCTCATATTCCGAGGAGAAGTTCGAGAAAATGGAGGACCCGTACTTCTACTGTACCAACCGCTCGGACTGGGAATTGAGGAAGATCATGCGGACCTACGCCAGGCGCTCCGAGGTAGATGCTTTTTACAAGGACGCGAAACAGAACTTGGGGATGGAGGAGTACGAGCTTCGGAAGATAGGTGGCATAAAACGTCACCTTCAGATGATTCTGATCGCGCATACCCTCCTATCCCTGGGTCCTGTGGATCGCGCCGCTGGAAAGGCCATGGTCTATCTGGAGACGATAGGCGCGGCGTGCAGGCGTGTGTTCGCGGAGATCCTCCGCTCCTTTATCCAGGCTGTGTTGGAGATCGGGAAGCAGGTGAAAGACCCGGGCAAAATCCTGAGGGTGCTTTCCTCGACGAGGAAGCAGCTCAGGAGGATGAGGAGAAGTGTAAAAACGCTCGCCGGAGGTTTAAAAAGCTAAAATTGCCAAAGTTCAGTTATTATTTTTTGTACCTTTTTTCACTTTTTTCACTAACTTCACTAGGGGTTTGATGTCACCGAAGGTTGACTTTAGATAACTCGGTGTCGACTTGTAAGTCGAAGGGGACTTGAAGACTAGCCCTTTGGCACATGCTGGGCTTTCTACTCATTTCACACTCTGAATTATCTTTCGGGATTTTTCTCGGATCTTACTGTTTTATTCCACCTAGAGTTAG
>JBMFMY010000193.1:0-2214 GCA_049970435.1 Candidatus Methanomethylicaceae archaeon | reverse complement strand
GTGGAACTGGATGGGCCTGCTAATGTTACATTATATTATGAACATAATGGTAATGGCTATATAGAAGGATATGTTACCGACAGCTTTTCGATTCCACCATTGCCACCGTTCGAAGATGTAAAGTCTGGTGTGGTTGGGTGGCTAACTCAACTAATCGGGATAGACTTTAGCTTTGTCATTCAGATCCTGCTCACCATCGTCGTCCTGTTTCTTGGGATTGTTAGGATGTCTCTGCCCCTCCTAGGGGTTATTGTGTTCCTCTGGATCATAGACACAGTATTTACAGCCGTTACTACAGGGGAGGTTCGCCTAATCGGCGAAATGTTCACAAAAATTTATGAGATTACGATGGCGATCTGGCGTACTCTTGTAAATATCATCCAAACAATATGGGATCTTATAACATTTTGGAGTTGAGAAAGAAAAATGAAACCCATAAAATTGCAAATAAAATTGGTTGATAAGGACAAGATCTTTACGCTAAAGGGAAAATACGATCCAGAAAACAGGATTGCGACAGCTAAAAGGAGGTTGTTCGACAAGACACCTATTAAGTTTGTTGTTGACCCTACGCATATTTACTTTGAGGGCAGGCGCAGAGTATGCTACATTGACAACGCTACAAGAGCAAGCAAAGCCATACATAGCGATGCCCCCATAGACCAAAAGACTGCCACAAGCCTGAACCTGTTGATTGATCAAGCGTTCTGGAAAGGACTCATGGAAAAGAGAAAGATTTCGGCTGTGACGGCCCTAGCGCTTTTACTGGCTGGAGTTGGGCTTTACACAATTTTGGTAACAATATTAAGGGCGGCGGGCATCAATGTCTAAAGATGCAATTATAAAGGAAATTATGCGGAACATCAGCCTCGGAGGGAAAGAGGAGGCCATAGCAAGGGCTGTCTCGGAGCTGACCGATGAGGAAAAAATAGTTATGCTCTCGAACCTGTATCCCTTCGAGGATGAGGAGCTGAGCCTGATAAAGCTAATTGGTGAGCGGTATGAGGTCGGTTTTCTAAGAGACTATGTGCAGACTAAGTTAATGCTTAGATGCAGTGTAATGGGATGGAGGGCAAATCAGATCACTTCGATCGCGGCGGAAGCCAAGAAGCAAAGGGCAGGATTGCTGACCAGGCTCTTTGGCGGGAAGAAAAGGAAGGAGGAATCCGAGCTAGAGGACTTATAGGGAGGGGGCGGAGCCATGAAGAGGCAGAACAAAGACTTGGAGGCAATTTACATCCAGACCCTGGCGCAGAGCGTTGCCGAGCGGGAGCGAGACATAAACGACTACGCCTGCAATATATACGCCGACAAGATAGCCAAGATCAATGCCTTGCTTGAGGTGCTAGATCCAGAGACCGACAAGGCTCTGATAGAAGAGCTGCTTTCGCTAAAGCATATCTACAAGAAGCTAGGGACCGCCCTCTGGGGGAGCTAACCAATCTGGGCGCCAGGCTTGGGTCAACCATCAAGCAGTACAGCGTGAGGGGCGGGGGTGAGCTAGGGTGACCTTTTGGGATGAATGCCTCCTGAGGCACTACAAGGACACGCCGGCGAGCGTGAGTGTAATTAGTGGTAAGTGGAAGACAGGAAAGACGGACTTCGCGCTCTTCCTGGCAGTGGACGAGCTGAGGGATCGGTTAGGCGCGGTGGAGTCAGTAGGCACGAATATCAAGACTTATGACCCTAGCATTACTTATATAAACAACTTCGTTGACCTGGAAACCTGGCTTTTCAAGGACAGGAAGAGGAAGGTCTTTATATTTGATGAGGCCCTAAAGGCGGCGCCCTCAAGGTCTGCGATGAGCAAGCAAAACGTAAAGTGGATGCAGTACGTCCCAGAGCTCTCAAAGGCTCGATGCCACCTTTTTGTTATCACTCAGGAAGAAGACTACACAGAAAAGCTGTTTATCCACCCGACCTTTATCCGAGCCAGGTGGATCAAGAAAAGCCTTAAGACAGTGGATTTAATATCCCAGCTTTACCCCGGTGATGTGTACAGGTTCAACGACATCCCAAAGTCGAAGGTAAGCTTTGACCCGTACCACATAGCCACATGGCAGATGGTGCCTGATGGGGAGGCTACCGTGGTGGATGATGATATTAGAATAGCTTTAGAGTATGCCAACGGCGGAAAGACCCATGAGATCATGGAAAAGTACGGGCTTAAGTACAGATGCGAGCTCACAGCGCTTGTGAAGCGAGCGCTAAAGA
>JBMFMY010000192.1:0-2262 GCA_049970435.1 Candidatus Methanomethylicaceae archaeon | reverse complement strand
ATCATATGGAAAAGTTGAGTGTTGAAAGGAAAGATGGAAGATAGAAGAGGGAATGTGAAATCTAAAATTGGAATTAAAAATTAAAGGTCCTTTAGGAATGGTAGAGCGGCACTTATGCCAGCGCCGGAACGCAGCGGGAATTTGAGTTCTTGGAGCGAGGCCTCTGTCGCTGCGATTGTTGTTAGCACTTCCTTGGGGGTAATCACGCCCATATTGCCTATCCTGAATATCGACTCTTTGAGGGCACCAAACCCTCCAGCCACAACCACGCCGTACTTCTTGCGCATTATGTCCCTTAGGTCTTTGGAGACGAGTCCGGTTGGTGTGTTCACCGCTATCACTACATCGGATCTGCTCCGCTCCTCGGCAAAGAACGAAAGCCCAAGTTCTGAAAAGGCTGAGTAGTAGGCACGCGAGGCCTTTTTGTGGCGTCCTATCCACCTTTCAAGGCCGTACTCAAGTATCATCTGAAGGGCCTCATCGAGTGCATAGATAAGGTTGATGGCGGGGGTGAAAGGAGTCTCCTTCTTCTCGTCCCTGAATTTTCTGTACTTGATTAGATCGAAGTACTCGGTTCTGGGTTTGGCCCTCTCGATCATCTTCCAAGCATCCTTGCTCACCGAGATCAGGGCTAGGCCGGGCGGCGTTGCCAAGCACTTCTGTGTAGCGGTTATACAGACGTCTACTCCCCACTTGTCGGTTGGAAGATCGTCACCGCCAAGGACTGATACGGCATCCACTATGAAAAGGAGCCCGCGATCTTTGACTGCCTTGCCGATCTCGGGAAGATCCCTAACCGTTGTGCCAGTAGAGGTCTCATTGTAGACCACCGCTACGGCCTTGATCTCTGGATCTCTGTCAAGGGCTGATGAGATCGCCTCCTTGGTAGGGGTCTTTCCCAAATCAATCCTCATATCGACGACATTTACCCCATAAACCCTGAAGGCGTCAGCGAGTCTTTCGCTGAATGTTCCAAAGACTGGGACGAGAATTTTTTCTCCAGGAAGGAGTATATTGCTCGCCGCGCATTCCACACCTCCAGTCCCAGAGGAGGTCAGGATGAAGAGGTCATTCTCGGTCTGGAACACTTTCTTGGCATTTTCGAGCACGCGACCGAACATTTCGTGAAATTCCGCTCCCCGGTGGTTTATCATTGGCTTGCACATCGCGGCATAAACTCTTGGCGGGACGTTTGTTGGACCAGGGAGCATTATGAGTTGAGGCAGACTCAAATAAGGCACCTCGGTATGAGATTATTTGAGAGGATTATATAGGTTTCTGCGGGGTGATTTGATGATTGTAACTATCACCACCGATTTCGGCGGGCATTATGTTGGCATAATGAAGGGAGTAATTAAGAAGATCGCGCCAAGCGCAGAGTTGATAGACCTTGGGACTGATGTGCCCCCATTCGATGTCAAGGGTGGGGCCTTCGTGCTTTACTCCTCGTACAAGTACTTTCCCAAAGGGACTGTGCATCTTGCGGTCGTGGATCCTGGGGTTGGCTCAGATAGGATGGCAATCGCTGCGAAGAGCAAGAACTACTACTTTGTGGGTCCGGACAACGGAGTGCTGATGCCGGCAGCCAAGGATGACGGTGTTTTGGAGATCAGAGAGATCTCCAACAAAGAGTTATTTTTAAAGGAGATCTCGGGGACGTTCCACGGCAGGGACATATTTGCCCCAGTTGCGGCTTTTTTGGCAAAAGGCGGAGATTTCGAAGAGGTCGGTAGAAGGGTAGAGAAAGTCAAAGGTTTGGATTTCTTCAAAGCTAAGAGGGAAGGGAAGGTTGAGGGAGAGGTACTGTTTGTGGACCGTTTTGGGAACGTCGTTACTAGTCTAATGGAGGGCGACCTGGGAGAGCATGAAGAGTTTGTGCTCGAAGCTAAAGAGAGAACCCACAGGATGAGGCTCGTTAGGACATATTCAGATGGTAAGAGCGGGGAGATCCTACTGATAAAAGGGAGCAGTGGGCACTACGAGATCTCTTTAAAGGAGGGGAGCGCTCTAGAGACCACAGGGCTGACTCCTGGAAGCAGGTTTGTGATTTCGAGGGCATAATCTGATGAGTTCAAGGAGGGTGAGGCAAATTCCGATAGCGTTAAAACCACGAAGGACCTTAAGATCTAATGGTGTGAAGGTGTATTGAGGTCAACTACCAACCCCTAAAGGGAGTTGGCTTGAAATGGTGGTACCAACGCAAGAGCTGACTGGCCTAAGTCCATTAAGGACTGCGCTTGGGGAGCTAGAAGCACGGCAGGG